>CAYLPF010000007.1:0-17108 GCA_964385485.1 uncultured Lachnospiraceae bacterium
TTTCATACCGTTTACCCCTTTAAAGCGTTAATCCGTCTTTTCTGCTGATTATACTTAAGTTTGTCCCATACTGCAAGCATGTTTCCGCCGTCAGGGCGGATTCTCCGTCTCTTCCCATGTGGTTCCGGATATACAGCCCCGGCAGCAGACCCCGGAACTGTGAAAGAATAGCTTTTCACGGTTCCCAGGCTCTGAGCACTTCCAGAAACGCCTCCCCGTACCTTTCGTATTTCACTTCGCCCACGCCGGACACTGTCATCATCTCATCCTTCGTTTTCGGATGGATCCGGCACATCTGCGTCAGCGTTTTATCTGAAAACACAATGTATGGCGGTATCTTCTCTTTTTTCGCAATCTCAAGCCGGAGAGAACGCAGCTTTTCAAACAGCCCATAATCGACTTCTCTGCCCGCGTCTATGCGGGCTTTTTCCGTCTTCTTTCTGACCTCGCTGATCTCAGTTCTCTCTTTCGCCGTTTTCATGAGTATCTGCTTCCCATCCAGCACCTCCTGTGAATGTCCGGTAAGTTCCAGAACGGGATACTGCGCGTCTGTCTGGTGCAGATATCCCTGGACCAGCAGAAAATTCAGCACCTGACGCAGCTTATATACCGGCTCTTCGCTGCAGGCTCCATAATAGGGGTTTTTGTCCATGCCAGTACGAAGGATCTTCGAATTACGGCTTCCGTGTACCGTATCAACAATAACGGTCATCCCATATTTCCACCGGGCTTCCTTCACACATCCCACCAGATTTTCTGCGATCACGCTTACATCCTTTTCCTCAAACTTCGTCAGACAGTTTGAGCAGTTTCCGCAATAATTTCCTCCGTATTCCCCAAAATACCGCAGGATATAGTCCCGCAGGCACTCATTTGTGAAGCAGTAGAACGTCATTTTCTTCAGGCGCTCCCGCTCTCTTTCCCGCAGCAGCTCACTTGTTTCCCGGTTCTGCTCATCCGCCTGCATCATTTTGTCAATAAAAAACTGGTTCGTCACCACATCCTGCCCCGCATAGAGCAGAATACACTCGGAGGGAAGTCCGTCGCGCCCGGCCCTTCCTGCTTCCTGATAATAGCTCTCTATATTTTTGGGCATATTATAATGGATGACATAACGCACATTCGACTTGTCGATCCCCATGCCAAACGCATTCGTCGCCACCATGATCCGCTTACGGTCAAAAATAAAATCTTCCTGATTATCTTTTCGTTCTCTGTCGCTAAGTCCTGCATGATAACGGGTCACAGAGTATCCCTTTCGATCAAGCGCACTGCAGACCTCTTCAACTGTTTTCCTCGTCAGGCAATAAATGATTCCACAGTCATTCTCATGCTCTTCCAGATATTTCAGAACCGCCGCCATCTTATCCCCTGGATGGCTGACCACAAATCTGAGATTCGGCCTGTCAAATCCGCTTACGAGGCTGACCGGATCCTTCAGGTCAAGCAATGCCAGGATATCCTCACGGACCTCCTTCGTAGCCGTCGCTGTGAACGCGCTGATCACCGGCCTGACCTCTAATTTCCCGACAAAATCCCTGATCTTCAGATAATCCGGGCGGAAATCCTGGCCCCACTGCGAAATGCAGTGAGCCTCGTCCACACTGACCATTGAAATATTGATCTGACAAACTGCGTTTAAAAAGCTCTGCGTCATCAGACGCTCGGGCGCTACATAGACGATTTTATACTGTTCCTTTACCATGTTGCGCACCGCTGCCTGATACTGTCCGGCAGTCAGGGAACTGTTCAGATACGCTGCGTGAATTCCAGCCTGATTCAATGCCATAACCTGATCCTTCATCAGGGAAATAAGCGGCGATATCACAATTGTAACGCCCGGCATCAAGAGCGCCGGCACCTGATAGCAAAGAGACTTGCCAGCTCCCGTCGGCATGATCCCCAGTGTATCTCTGCCTGCCAGGATTCCATCCACCAGAACCTCCTGCCCGGGGCGGAAACAGTCATAACCAAAATATTTCTTTAGCGCCTGTTCTTTTGTCATCGTTTTTCTCACTTTGCTCCTTTGCGCAATGTATCATGAGTGTATGAACATGGTATTGTCATTTTACCGGGAGAAGACGGCAAAGCTCCTGATCTTATAATACCATAACGAGCGTCCCTGCCGTGATCAGCACAGCGCCCACCAGCGATTTTGCCGTAAATTTTTCATGAAGGAAAACAAACGCCAGGATCAGCGTGATCACGACGCTCAACTTATCCACCGGAACCACCTTCGAGGCGTCGCCCATCTGCAGCGCTCTGTAGTAGCACAGCCAGGACGCCCCGGTGGCAAGCCCTGATAAGATCAGGAAGATCCAGCTTTTTTTGCTGATACCGCCTATCCCGCTCTGCGTTCCTGTCAGAAACACCATTCCCCAGGCCATCAGCAGGACTACCGCTGTACGTATCGCCGTAGCAAGGTTGGAATTTACGCCGTCGATCCCGACTTTCGCCAGAATAGACGTGAGTGCGGCGAACACGGCAGACAACAATGCAAATACAAACCACATGAAGCATCACTCCTTTACACAGTATCTTTTCGTTCCCGTTTATCTGCAATTCACGGCTTATTTTTCATCACATACCTGAAATATATAGAACTTCAGATAGTAGGATTCCTCCGCCGCCCACAGGATCGGGTGATCCGGAGCCTGCGTGCGGTACTCCACCTGGCGCAGCCGCTTGTGGACGTTCCGGGCTGCCTGGTGGATCGTCTGTGTGAACAGCTCATACGTCATAAAATGTGAACAGGAGCACGTCGCCAGAAAGCCGCCGTCCCTGATCAGCTTCATAGCCCGCAGATTGATCTCCCGGTATCCCTTCACCGCGTTTTTTACGGAATTTCTTGATTTCGTAAAGGCCGGAGGATCAAGAATGATCACGTCGAATTTTTCTCCCTTTTCCTCCAGCTCCGGCAGCAGGTCAAATACGTCGGCACACAGAAACCGAACCCTGTCTTCCATTCCGTTCAGAACGGCATTTTTCCTTGCCTGCTCTACGCCCGGCTCCGAAGCGTCCACGCCGAGTACGCTCGCAGCTCCTCCCAGCCCGGCGTTTAAGGCAAAAGAACCGGTATGTGTAAAGCAATCCAGCACCCTTGCCCCGTGGCAGAGCTTCTGGATCGCCTTGCGGTTGTACTTCTGATCCAGGAAGAAGCCCGTCTTCTGTCCATCCTGCACATCCACGAGATACCGGACGCCATTCTCCGCTATCTCTACCTCAGTATCAAAAGGTTCACTGAGGAATCCCTTATACAGCTCCATTCCCTCCTGACGGCGTACCTTCGCGTCGCTTCGCTCATAGACGCCGCGGATCAGGATATGATCCTCTGCCAGGATCTCCTTCAAAAGGCGGACGATCGTTTCCTTTAGCCGGTCAATTCCCAACGCCAGAGACTGCACCACCAGTACGTCAGAGAACTTGTCCACCACGATTCCCGGCAGGAAATCCGCCTCGCCGAAGATCAGCCGGCAGCTTCCTGTATCCGTCACGCGCTTCCGGTACTCCCAGGCGTTTCGCACACGCATCCGCAAAAATTCCTCATCGATCTGCTGATTTGGATTTCTCGTCATCATACGGATACGGATCTTCGAGCTTTCATTAATAAATCCCCTGCCCATTCCATATCCGTCAAAGTCCTGGACAGCCACAATATCGCCGTTCTCAAATTCCCCCTGAATTCCTGATATTTCATTATCAAATATCCAAAGGCCGCCGGATTTCAGCATCCGGCCCTCTCCCTTTTTCAGTGTTATAACCGCTTCGTTCATACATTCCTCCAGTTTTTTTACTCCATGGCAAGTATAATCCATGTCCCGCCAAATGTCCATAGCCGCTGCGCACACGGCCCCATTCGCAAAATCCATATATCTTGCATCTTCCCTTTTAAGGAAATCTCTGTTAAAATATCAGCGTCAGTATCCGGAAAGCACTCTGCATCTTGTATACTGGCCCCATGATCATCTGTCCTGAAAATATTCCGTACAGGACTGCTTCTATAGCTATAACATCTACAACATGAAATGAGGGATTTTTATGCAAAAAGCAAAACGTATCCTGGCTCTCATCGGCGCCATCCTGCTGGCTGGCATGTACATCGTCACCCTGATTCTCGGAATCATCGCAAGCCCCGCCACCAAAAATATGCTGATGGCCTCCATCGCATGTACGGTAATCATTCCGTGCCTCATCTATGGCTTCATGCTGGTGGCACGGGTACTTGACAACCGTGAAAATTTTACATCAGAGGATGAGGAGAAGCAGTCATGATCCGCAATATTATTTTCGATATCGGCGGCGTTCTGGTTGAGCTTGACTGGCCCGGCTACATAAGGCAGTATGGCTTTGACAGGGAAAAGGAAGATGCCATCACCCGGGCGCTCGTCGACGGGCCCGTATGGAAAGAGCTGGATCGGGAGGTCTGGAGCATGGATCAGATCCTCGAGGGCTTCATGTCCCTGGCTCCACAGTACCGCGAAGATGTCCGCACCGTATTTCTGAATTCCGGCGGATTCATTCACCGCCAGGAATACGCCATTCCCTGGATCACCTCGTTGAAGGAACGCGGATATCATGTATATTTTCTGTCAAATTATTCACAGTGGATGATCGGGCAGACGGAAAAAACACTGGATTTTCTTCCGTATCTGGAAGGAGGCGTTTTTTCCTGCGATGTGCAAAAAATCAAGCCGGACGCCGGTATTTATCAGGAGTTTCTGAGAAAATATCCGACTGTCCGGCCAAGTGAATCTGTATTTCTTGACGATTCTCCCGCTAATGTGGAAACGGCAAGAAAGCTTGGATTTTGTGGAATCGTTGTGCAAAGTCATGCGCAGGCAAAACAGGAACTCGAATGCTTATTATAGCGTGGATGTGCGAGGCACATTTTTGTTCTGTCATCCTCTGTAAATGATATCGTCCCTGCCCGGTCCGTTGGATACCATGGTGATCGGGAATCCGATCTGCCCCTCTACGAACTCGATATACTTCCGGCAGTTTTCCGGCAGCTCCTCATACTTGCGGATGCCGCGGATGTCACATTTCCAGCCCGGCATCTTCTTAAGTACCGGCTTTGCCCTCTCAAGAAGAGCTGTGGTCGGGAAGTCTGTTATCACCTTTCCGTCGATCTCATATCCGATACATACCGGGATCTCATCGAGATAGCCCAGCACATCAAGAACCGTAAACGCCACGTCGGTCGTCCCCTGCAGCCTGCACCCGTATTTAGACGCTACGCAGTCAAACCATCCCATCCTTCTCGGACGGCCTGTCGTTGCACCGAACTCACCGCCGTCGCCGCCGCGCCTGCGCAGTTCGTCCGCCTCTTCACCAAAAATCTCACTGACAAAAGCTCCCGCTCCTACCGCGCTGGAGTATGCCTTACATACGGTAACGATCTTTTTGATCTCATACGGAGGAATACCCGCGCCCACCGCGCCGTATCCTGCCAGCGTGGAGGATGACGTAACCATCGGATAAATACCGTGATCCGGATCCTTCAGGGAACCAAGCTGTCCCTCCAGAAGAATATTCTTGCCTTCCTTCACTGCCTGATACAAAAATGCAGACGTATCGCACACATAGGGCTCAATCATCGTTCTGTATTCGTGAAGCTCCTCCATCAATCCTTCCGGTGTCAGAACCGGCTTGTGATAAAGATGCTCCAGGATCGGGTTCTTCAGGTCGCAGATGCGCTGTACCTTCTCGCTCAGAAGCTCTTCATCAAACAGCTCGCTGACCTGGAAACCGACCTTTGAAAATTTATCAGAATAAAACGGCGCGATTCCTGACTTCGTGGAGCCAAAGGATTTGCCGCCGAGACGCTCCTCCTCATACTGGTCGAACAGGATATGGTATGACATCACGATCTGCGCACGGTCAGACACAAGAATCTTAGGCATCGGAACACCTCTGTCCACAATGCTCTTCACCTCGTCAAAAAGCACCGGAATATTCAGCGCAACGCCATTCCCGATAATGCTCGTAGTGTGATTGTAGAATACTCCTGACGGAAGTGTATGCAGCGCGAACTTTCCGTAATTGTTCACAATGGTGTGCCCCGCGTTCGCTCCGCCCTGGAATCTTACGACGATATCCGCTTTCTCAGCAAGCATATCCGTGATCTTGCCTTTTCCTTCATCTCCCCAATTGGCTCCTACTACTGCCTGTACCATAACTGTACCTCCTGTACTGGTATGCGGCAATGCCTGCGGCATTACCCCTTATAGTCTTTTGGTCTTCTGTCTCACATCATGATGCGGTCTCATTTCTTCCGGTGCACAATGCCCGGAAACATTCATAAGTATACTACATTTCCATCCATAAGTAAAATTAATTTATTATATGCTGCTATACGTTGATCTCCACCTCAACACCGAGAAGCTCTTTGTTCGCCTCCAGCACCGGATTTACCACATCCTTTATGAAGGCTTCCACCTGCTCTTTCGAACGGCCCACATACCTGCCAGGATCCATGGATTTCTTAAGCTCTTCCAGCGACATATTGAAGGACGGATCCGCTGCGATCAGCTCCAGAAGATTATTTTCTTTTCCTTCTTCCTTCACGTTTTTCCCTGCTTCCATAGACAAAGTGCGGATTTTTTCGTGCAGCTCCTGGCGGTCTCCGCCGGCCTTCACTGCATCCATCATGATATTTTCTGTCGCCATAAAGGGCAGTTCCGCCATCAGATGCTTCTCGATCACCTTCGGATAAACCTTCAGCCCGTCTGTAACATTCAGGCAGAGATCCAGGATGCCGTCCACCGCCAGAAAACCTTCCGGAATGGAGAGGCGCTTGTTCGCGGAATCATCCAGAGTACGCTCAAACCACTGGCAGGATGATGTGATCGCCGGATTCAGGGCATCGCACAACACATAGCGGGAAAGGGACGCAATACGCTCACTTCTCATCGGATTGCGCTTGTAAGCCATAGCGGAGGAACCGATCTGTGTCTTCTCGAATGGCTCCTCAATCTCCTTCAGATGCTGCAGCAGACGGATGTCATTTGACATCTTGTGTGCGCTGGCTGCAATACCCGCCAGTACATTCAGCACCCTCGTATCCGTCTTTCTGGAATACGTCTGTCCTGAAACGGGGACACAGGAATCAAACCCCATCTTCTCCGCGATCATCGGGTCGATCTTGTCGATTGTCTCCTGGTCGCCGTCAAACAGCTCCAGAAAGCTGGCCTGTGTGCCGGTCGTTCCTTTGGAACCAAGCAGCTTCATCGTGGACAGAACATACTCGAGATCCTCAAGATCCATCAGAAATTCCTGCGCCCACAGCGTTGCGCGTTTCCCTACGGTGGTCGGCTGCGCCGGCTGGAAATGTGTAAACGCCAGCGTCGGAAGATTCTTGTACTTCTGGGCGAAATCTGCAATCCGGGCGATCACATTTACAAGCTTTTTCTTTACGAGGCGAAGCGCCTCCGTCATCACGATAATATCTGTGTTGTCACCAACATAGCAGGATGTCGCGCCCAGATGAATGATCGGCTTTGCCTTCGGGCACTGTACTCCGTACGCATAAACGTGTGACATAACATCGTGGCGCACAACCTTTTCCCGTGCTTTTGCCACATCATAATTGATATCATCCTGAAACGCTTTCAGCTCCGCAATCTGTTCATCCGTAATATCAAGTCCAAGCTCCTTTTCTGTTTCGGCCAGTGCGATCCATAGCTTTCTCCAGGTGCGGAATTTCATATCCGGCGAAAAAATATACTGCATCTCCCTGCTGGCATAACGCTCTGACAGCGGGCTTTGATATCTGTCTGTACTCATAGGGTTCTCCTTCTATAAAAATATTTTCGGACGCAAGCGTCCGGTGAAACTCTGTCATCCCGCCGCGCTCGTGCTTATCGTTCGTAGTTCCCTCTGATATCTTCGGTGGGCGGGGCGAGCGGATATTTCCCGGTAAAGCAGCCGTTGCATATCGGCAGCCGACCGTCTATCAGCTCCGACAAGCGTTCCAGTCTCAGATAGCCCAGAGAATCTGCTCCGATGATCCGGCGTATCTCCTCAACACTGCGGTTATATGCGATCAGCTGCTCTCTGGCCGGTACATCCGTACCGAAATAACAGGGGTACAGAAACGGCGGCGAGCTGACACGCATATGTACCTCCTTCGCTCCGGCCTCCCGCAGCATACGCACGATCCGGTCACTTGTCGTACCCCGGACAATCGAATCATCTATCATAATAATGCGCTTGCCCTCAACAGCCTCCCGCATCACGTTCAGCTTCACCCGAACGCTGGATTCACGGCTGCTCTGCTTCGGCTTTATAAAGGTGCGTCCGACATAGCTGTTTTTAAAAAAAGCCATCCCATACGGAATACCTGACTCCAGGGAATACCCCAGCGCCGCAACGTTTCCTGATTCCGGTACCCCTACTACAAGATCCGCCTCCACCGGAGAATCCATGGCAAGGAATCTCCCCGCCCTGATGCGGGAATCGTAAACGCTGATCCCGTCGATACGGCTGTCCGGCCTTCCAAAGTAAATATATTCAAAAATGCATCTGCCGGTCTTTTCTTTTTCATCCGGCTTCAGACACATGCTGCGGTCTGATACGATCCCGTGCTTCGGTGTGATCGTAACAATCTCTCCCGGCTCCACATCCCGGACAAACTCGGCTCCGATGGTATCAAGCGCACACGTTTCAGAAGCGAGGATATACGCATTTTCACGTTTGCCGATGCAGAGCGGCCTGAACCCGTACGGATCTCTGGCTCCGATCAGCTTTCGCGGAGACATGACAATAAGAGAGTAAGCGCCTTTCATCTTTTTCATTGCATTGGCCACTGCACCCTCTACATTTTTGGTCCTCACCCGTTCCCGGGCGATATGATATGCCATTACTTCCGTATCGATCGTTGTCTGGAAAATCGCACCGCCAAGCTCCAGCTCCCGGCGAAGCTCCGGTGCATTGATCAGATTTCCGTTATGAGCCAGCCCAAGCGTACCCTTAACGTAATTCAGAACGAGGGGCTGGGCGTTTTCCCGCGTACTGCCACCGGCTGTTGAATACCGGACATGTCCGATGCCGATGTCCCCTTTTATCTGTGCAAGATGCTCACCGGTGAACACCTCATTGACGAGTCCCATTCCTTTGTGTGACAGTACCCTGCCCTTCGGGCCCTTTGTGTCACTGACTGCGATACCGCAGCTTTCCTGTCCACGGTGCTGCAGCGCGAACAAACCATAATATATGGTTGACGCCACATCCTCTCCGGAGAAATCATAGATTCCGAAAACACCGCATTCCTCCCTCAGCTTATCTGTGGGATCTATCTGCTCATGAATCCTGCAATTCATCTGCATCTCTCCTGTCTTCATGCGCGTGCAGCGAAAAATAAGCCGCACTAATCCTGGTTCCTGATTTTATCCCTGGCCAAATCTTCCAAAACAGAATGCCCAGACAACCACGCTTCGCAAAATGCCATACAGGCACACGGCGGCACGCCCGATGCCGTAAGTATATCCCATATAATACACGAAAGCAAGTTCAGAATTTCGTACTTCTGCAGTATTCCTCCTTCAGTTCTTGCACGACCTCCGAAGTATCCCTCTGTTTCATCCGCTCCAGTTCCATAAGGAAGGGCTGCTGTGTGCAGATCTTTGCGTTGTATTCCTGTATCTTCTGAACCAGATAAGAATCAGCCCGAAGCTCTTTCAGCTTTTTCTGGTACGCTTCTTCTGAGAGAAAAAGTGGAAGCGTACTGATGTATTTGCGGAAGGTTTCCTTCGTCTGCATCAGTCCATATGACTCCCAGAAGCAGTCTGCAGCCCGCTCGAACTGGAACAGTCCGGCGTAGGCAGCGCCCATATTATTCAGAACCGCAGCATAAAACTGCGTTCCCAGCTTTCCCGGATTCCTCCGGTTCATGATCTGGCGGTATTCCCCTATGGCTCTGGCATACATTTTCTCCTTCACAAGGTAATCGGCCCGAAGCTTCTGCTTCATATCCTCTGACTGTACCTCCAGCTTTGCAAGCTGTTCCTGAAACTCCCTCATCTCCTGGGGCGTCAGATAACCCGCCTCACGAAAAATGGGAAGGACAAAAAAAGCCGCTCCTTCCTTTTTCTCCAGCTGGTCATATAACTGACGGTACAGTTTCCCCAGCTTGAGTTCGTCCCGGATCCAGTCGCACAGCCCCTCGTTGATAATCGACTCATCGATCAGGCAGATATTATTGTACAGATAAAAGCAAAGCTCCTCCAGCGAATAAATACCGGTACGTATATTTTCAATGTAATACGGTTTCTCCGCCTGCTTAAGCAGGCACAGGTCATAACTCATACCCATTATCCCTTCTTAAAAAAGAATCATGCTCACATTTTACTCCAACAAAATACGATCGTCCATGATCATTCAATCTCTTTCAGATGGCCGCGTTTCCCCGCGTCAGAATACGATCGTCCGGCTCCAGCACAGCCCGGATGGCTTATAGAAACCTCCGAAGCCCAGATCCTCCGCCTCTATGTGGCATTTCACAGGTGACGAAAAATAAACAGTCAGACGTATCCTCGTCCCGCGGTCTGCCCTTGGCGGAAGCCCCGGCAGCCGCATAATGTGAACAATACCGTCCCCCGATGCCATCGGCTGCGAAATGATCCTGATCTCCCGTTCCTTATTCAGAATAAACTCACAGACATGATGTGCCTCATACCAGTTGATGCCTGCGCTGACCATGGGGTAGAACGTCTCTTTGCCCCTGATGCGCATTTCCATCCCCAGATTCCACTCAATCATGTCATTGCCTCCGAAAATGATATCCCGGCCCGGTATCAGCCCGGCCCGTTCCATCGCCGCATAGCACGCGCCCTTAGAATAGAGGTTTCTCCCCTGAAAAGCATGCCGTTTGTAGCAGAGATACTGGATTGACCGTTCCGCCCAGCTTTTGTTGAAATAATCTCCCATCAGGTAGCTGACAGAGATCGTCCTCCGCTCAAAAACCTTCTTCAGAAGTTCAAAAAACAGGCGATCCTTCTCCTTCTGCCACTCCTGCTCTCCCCGCCCTGCCCGGACGCTGTCATCCATCGGCTGCCGCGCGATCTTATCCACCCGGGCTATCGCAGGCCGGGTGCTTCTGTCGATATGAAGCACATATCCGACAATGGCCTCTTCCTCATATTCCAGCAGCGCTACATCCTGATACCACAGTTCCTTTTTCTGATTCACCGTGTAATAATAGAAGGAAGAAAGATAATCCTGAATGTAGATCCGCTTCCGGTCGACGCCATTTCTTTCCAGGGCAGCCGTGATCATGCTGCTCCACTTCTCTGTCAGTTCCTTTACTGTGACCATTACATGAATCTTTGTATTCTGAGTCAGCAGTTTCAGTTTTGACAGACACGCCTCAAAATAGGCAGCCAGAAGCTCCGTTCCATCAAAGACCGCCCCATTGTCTGATACCGCCTGCCCGTCCTCAATTTTTCTGTAAATATCCAGAAACCGCGCTTTATCCGGTTCCTCCCCCTCACTCTGGGGTTCACCGTTCCATATCGCCCAACGCCCCTGTGCGTCCTGGCGCAGTGCCATCGGGATCAGGAACTGGTCCTGCCCGGAGGTTATCCCCAGCGTAACCGGAGTTTTCACCGACTGATGGAAATACGTCATCTGCGCAAATCTCTCATTCAGTTCGATTCCCAAAATCAATTCATTTGTAGCCTGTATCATAAAATCTCACTCCATAAAGATGCGGATCAATGCTTTTTCTTTTATACCAGTGTAAACACTTCCTGTGTCAGATATTCCAGCGTAAAATACGATTCCAGTTCGCTTTGCAGAGCTTCTTCATCCTTCTGCTGCTGTGCTTTTGATATCCGGTTCAGAAAGCTGTATTTTGAGCTTCCGTCATCTGGTACTGCCGGTGATGTCAGGACTATCTTATCCGATCTTCTCTTCTCGTCACCAAGCTCTTCCTCCAGATAACATTCCAGCTCTTCCCCGGAAAACAACGTAAATTCCCTTACAAAAATGCCCTCAAAATAATTTTTTACGTCTTCCTTCGTATACGTCTCTTCACTGCCACGGATGCGATAGTAAATATGAACAGTACTCTCCGGGTTGCAGACGTATTCCGCAAACACCCTGCCTTCCATCTGATATGGAGCGAGAAGTTCTTTGTCAAAGCGCTGCCAGAACGCAAAACGCATCCCTTTGGCTCCGAATTCCTCCAGCATCCTGGCAGTGCACTCCCTTTGATCCTGCGTCAGTTCTACTTTCTTTGCATAATACTGCAGAAGCGCCAGACGGCATACTTCTTCCTGTTCATCCAGCCGCCCCTTCGGCTCCAGATAACGGTATTCCCGTTCAATATATTGAAATACCGGATATGACACAGGGATCCCTTTTACAAAATACTCGTATGATTTCAGATTTACATACGCCTTGCAGATCCGCTTACGCCCCATCTTCTTTACGTATGCCTCAAAAACAGGCTCCGAACCCTGGCTTCCGCTTCTGGTAAACAGGATCATCATCAGGATCTTTTCCTCCAGAAGCATCGTATCCAGATCGAACTTCACGGCAGCCTGCCATATAAGCTTCATCTCCTGCACCGGCCCTTCATAATATAAGAGCAGGTACCGCAGCAGTTTGTCATCGTATTTTCCACTGATAAAGCAGTGATGGCACAGCGCCACCAGCATTGTATTTTCCTCGAATTCCAGTTCCAGCACCATCCGGCTGCAAATGCGCACAAGCTGCAGCAGCGGAATGCCTTCCGAGCCGTACACATCCAGCAAAGAGAAGGCGTCCGCGCATTTTCCTTCCTCGGCAAGCAGTGTGATCAGCGCAGTCTTATCCACAGCAATGTACTCCAGATAAGGAATACTCTCAAGAAATTCCGGAAGCGATTCATCCCGCATATGCTCTACGTAATAATGCATCACTTCCCGGCGCATTTCATTGCGGAACTCCTCTGAAAATTCCTTTCGTTCAGAGGCTGCCCTGAAATACGGAAGCGTCTGGTCATTGACCAGCCCCTCTGCCAGGCACTGGGAACAGAGATACAGCAGAAGCCCTGTACAGTCAGATGCCTTACCGGCACACCAGGACAACATATCCTCATCCTCGAATAACCTCCTGCGGCGGCACAGAGAATCCGCCTGATAGCGGCACCCTTTATCATCCTCCACAAGCAGTACACTGTCCGGGTCGTAGATGGAAATGATCGCCTTTCCATCCGTAAATACCACCGACTGCTCCCGGCAAAGATGCTCCGAATGGAGAACCAGCTTTCGGATGTTTGAAATGCTGCAGGTCACTTCATACGCAAAGAGAACCCTGATCAGATTCTCTGCCATCGGCTTCGTCAGTATATTTTTCCGCAGAAGCTTCCTGTATATCACAGCCAGATCATCAGAGATCCGCCCGGCCTCCAGCTGATCGACGGCAAACCGCTCCATTGCCACCCGGTAATTGTGGTACGTCTGGGCATCTGTCTCCCGGTTCTCGATAATATTACGGTAGATAACGGCTCTCCGGCGATAATCCAGTGTAGTGTCATACGCAAAATACATTCGAATGACCTGGGGCATAGACTGCATATCCAGGCTGTCCATTGTTTCCATATAGTATTCATAAAGCCCGGTGATACGCAGGCCATCCTCGACGCCCTTCGCATACCACGGGAAATAACAGGAATCTTTTTTCTCTCCCTTCATCAGCAGGATGCAGATGGATTTCACAAGATCTGCAGAGGGATACAGTTGATAGCCCGCCGTCAGTATCTCAAAGAGGCTCTGGTCAAATCTGCCGTGATGTACGGCAAGCCCTGCCGTCTGCCGGATGACCTCCGCAGTCAGGATCCCCTCCCTGGCCGCAAAACGCAGAAGCTGCAGTTCATATGCGCCGAGACGCCGCATCAGGAAAGGATTTTTCTTTAAAATCTGGTACGACTCGAGGTACATGATACGGCTGCGGCAGCCATAGCGGAACTGTTCAGCGATCGCCTCATACTTCGCATTGTCATCATTCAGCAGGGATTCCTTAAGATACAGCAGGATCCACTGAAGCTTCCAGTTCGTTTTGTCCCGGAAGAACATCCTGCTGATCTCCTCCTCTACCTGATCCACATAGGATGCCTCATGATAAAAGAAGGTGGTCATATACAGATAAAAGCCATACCGCTCCGGCGTGTCCAGCCTGTATCTCTGGTTCTCCAGAGCTTCCAGTATCTTATACGCCTTCTGTTTTTTGCCATCGGCAAAATAAAGCTGCACCAGAAACAGCTCCGCAAAGGGATCATTTCCCCCGGCTCTGCGATAGCTGTTGATCACGCTGACGGAGCGCTCCACCCATGTTGTCAGATCGATCCGTTTCAGCCGGAAACTCACATACAGGGACTCCAGTTCCTTCTGCATGATCTTACAGATACGATGGTTTTTGACTGATGCCCTGTTTCCGGCCTTATGAGCCCTTACTGTGATACTGATACTCTGAAGGCCTGCGGATATCTGAATCCTTGCGTAATTTGTCCCTCCATGCATCAGATTTGTATCCACCACAAAATTCAGATCGTACGTGCTCCCGGCGAAATCGTCCGCTGACAGCGTCCGTTTTTCCGGTCTCAGAAATCTGGCGTCCGAATCGATCTTTATCGGCAGGAACCCCCAGGTGCTTTTCGTCAGCCGCAGTGTCTCTCTTACCGGCTCTGTCAGCTCCTTCCAGTCATAGGATGTCTTCTCCACGGAAATCTCCACCGGGCGTTTTTTCCCCGCACTGACCAGGAACTCCTCCAGGCTCTGCAATCCGTTCGTCCCGGAAGTAAGGCCGTCATACAGGCCGCGAAGCGCTGCTTCCTTATCCCGGATAAATCTGCCAAATGCAGGTGAAATAAACACACGGTACGCATGTTCAAAATCCTGTCGGGCCATGCGGACAAATTCATCCATGTCCGTGATCTCCGGTCCTGCCTCACCGTGCTCCTGTTCCCTGACCTGGATCCTGTAGGGGATCCCGTATTCCCCCAGGTCACTGCAAACCGTTATGACGCCTTCCTCCTGCGTCCCTGCCTCAAATCCGCTGCAGTCCGCCTGATAATGGATCTCATTCGAAAGCCCCTGAAATTCCACCGGTTCACAGATCACTCTCGGGCTTGAAGTGTACAGAAATCCCCTGATCTTTCTGTGGTCAGCGCTCTCCAGCCGAAAGCTGCCGCACACTGCTGTGCCCGGCTTCGCAAGTATCGTTATCTCCTGCGGCCGGATGATCAGCTCAGGCCGGGAGTACTCAAATATTCCGTTCAGTAGTTGTTCTATTCTTCTCTTCACTTCTTCTCACCCGTCTCAAAAATACCGCTTCAAGTATAACACCGACCGGGGGCAAGGTGCAACCTTTCTTCAAATATTCATGAAACATTAATGTTTCTGCAGGCCGCCTGTTTTTTATACGAATACAGGAGAAAAGACAGCCCGGCCGCTCTTAAATCAAGAGCCGCTGGGCTGTCTTTTCTGCTTCTGCAATGGAAATAAGAAGCTGCCGCAAAATATTATCCTTCGTAATCTGCACAGGTTATTTTGTGACAGTTCTTAATCTTCCTGTCCAGGCCGCCAAACGGCAACTACTCCAGTATTTTTTTCAGTTCCTCCATAAATGTATTGACATCTTTGAATTCACGGTATACAGATGCGAAGCGCACGTATGCAACCGCCTCCAGATCCTTAAGCTTGTCCATCACGATCTCACCGATAACCTTGCTCTCTATCTCCTTTTCTTCCCGGTTGAAAATATCCATCTCGGCGGCATCGATCATCTCTTTGATCTTCTGGATCGGAATCGGCCGCTTGTAGCAGGCCCGCATCACGCCATTCTCTATCTTGCGTCTGTCATATTGCTCCCGTGTCCGGTCTTTTTTGATAACGATCAGCGGTATCGTCTCCACCTTCTCATACGTGGTGAAACGCTTGCCGCATTCATCGCAAAGACGCCTTCTTCTGATCGAACTGTTATCATCCGCAGGTCTGGAATCCACCACGCGGGTATTATCCTGGTTACAAAACGGACACTTCACTTATCTTCCCTCCCGACTTTCTCTTATCATGCCCTACCGCAGCCCCGGCAGGCCGCTTACCGGCCAAACTGCCACCCACTCTCAGCTGAGTATAAAACAGTTGTGGAGCCGGCCTTTTCTGACAAATGCATTATACTATTATGGTGTCAGATCTGTCAATAAAAGGGTCGCAGCATATTATAAATATAAGGAAAATGACAAAATGAGGTCTTCATGCGGCTGTATGACCTGAAGCAAAAAGAAGTGATCAATGTGCAGACATGCCGGTCACTGGGTTGTATCAGTGATCTGGATATTGACTGCAGAAACGGATGCATCCTCGCCCTTATTGTTCCTGGCCCGGGAAAGCTGTGCTGGTTTTTCGGCCGGGATTTCGAGTACTTTATTCCCTGGAGATGTATCGTGCAGATAGGAGCCGACATTATCCTGGTAGACATCAATGAAGAAGAGTGCCGGAAAAAATGCGGCTGAAAACAAAGCGGCCCGGAATATCTCAAAAAACGCAAAAGCATATTCTCTCTGAGATATTCCAGGCCGCTTCTATGCATTCAGATAATTTTTCATACACTTCAACGCGTTTTTCTCCAGGCGGCTGACCTGCGCCTGGGAAATGCCGATTTCTGACGCCACCTCCATCTGCGTTTTTCCCTCATAAAAGCGCAGTTCTATGATATGCCGCTCCCTCTCGTCCAGTCGTTTCATGGCCTCCTTCAGCGAGATCACCTCGACCCAGTTTTCCTCTTTATTTTTCTTGTCGCTTATCTGATCCATCACATACAGAGCGTCGCCGCCCTCTGTGTAGACCGGATCGTACAGGCTCACCGGGCTCTGGATCGCATCCATCGCGTACACGATCTCCTCCTTCGGTATGCCGATCTCCTCCGCGATCTCATTGATGGTAGGCTCCTTCAGATGCTTTTTCGTATAGCTCTCCTTCGCATAAATTGCCTTATACGCCGTATCACGGAGCGACCTGCTCACACGGATTGCATTGTTGTCCCGCAGATAGCGGCGGATCTCTCCGATGATCATAGGTACGGCATAAGTGGAAAACTTCACGTTCAGGCTTGTATCAAAATTGTCT
>CAYLPF010000008.1:0-17047 GCA_964385485.1 uncultured Lachnospiraceae bacterium
ATAGGGAGCTTCGTTTTCCATGACACAAAAGCGCTCCGCGGGACATCGTGCCCTTTGGATATCGCACTGCGGCAAAGATGAATGGCGGCGCTGGTGAAGACTGATTTTTATGATGCAGGGAGGGCTAAGATTTATGGCAGCATTTGAGAAGATCAAAAGCGGGATACCGGGACTGGACAGGATACTGGACTATATACGGCTCGGTGACAATGTAGTATGGCAGGTGACGAACCTGGAGGAATACTGTCATTTTACAAGACCATACGTCCGTCAGGCCATTGAGGATGGAAGGAATATGATCTATATCCGGTTCGCGCAGCATCCCAGGATACTTCCGGAAATGGAAGGCGTGAAAACGTACCACTTTGATCCGGATGAGGGGTTCGAAAAATTTACTGTGACGATCCATGATGTGATCACCAGAGAGGGGCGTGGCGCGTTTTATGTTTTTGACAGCCTCTCAGAGCTGCAGTCCGCCTGGTATACGGATCTGATGATGGGGAATTTTTTCTGTGTGACGTGCCCGTATCTTTTTCAGCTGGATACGGTTGCCTTCTTCCCCCTGATAAGGGGACGCCATTCCTTTGAGGCGGTTGCCAGGATCAGGGAGACGACTCAGCTCCTGCTCGACGTTCATTCAGACGGGGAGGTGCGGTATATCCATCCTCTGAAGGTCTGGAACCGGTATTCCTCCACCATGTTTCTCCCGCATTGCAGTACGGATGAAAATGATAATTTTGAGCCTCTTGTGGATGGGGTAGCTACAAGCCGATATTATAATCTGATCCAATCCTCCTTCGGAGCTGACCAGGATCAGTCCGTTGACAGCCATGACCGTTTCTTTACGAAGGCAAGGGCAGAACTTGAGCAGGGGAAATTTTCGAAGGAAACGGAGCGTATGATCATTGAGAGCACAATGACGCGGGATACGAAAATGCAGGAGCTTATCCGCCGTTTCTTTGAACCTGCGGACTATTTCAGGATCCGGGACAGGATGATCGGCAGCGGATCGATCGGCGGAAAAGCCTGCGGTATGCTTCTGGCCCGCAAGATCGTGGAGAAGAAGCTGACGGGGTACCATCAGCACAGTGAAGGACATGATTCCTTTTATATAGGTTCCGATGTGTTTTATACGTATATCGTATCGAACGGGTGCTGGGAGACGAGAATCCGCCAGAAAACAGAGGAGGGGTTTCTGGAGGCGGCAAGGGAGCTGAAGGAAGGCCTGCAAAACGGAAGCTTTCCCAATAATATCCGTGAGAAGTTCCGGAATATGCTGGAATATTTCGGGCAGAATCCGATCATCGTCCGGTCCTCGAGCCTGCTGGAGGATGGGTTCGGCAATGCCTTCGCCGGTAAATATGAATCTGTGTTCTGTCCGAACCGCGGAGAGATGGAGGAGAGACTGAAAGCATTTGAGGATGCGGTGCGCAGAGTATATGCCAGCACGATGGATCCCTCGGCTCTGGAGTACCGGAAAACGAGGGGACTGGCTGAAAGCGACGAACAGATGGCGATCCTCGTACAGCGTGTGTCCGGCTCCTATTACGGGTCATACTTCATGCCGTGTACGGCTGGCGTCGGATACAGCTACAGTGCATATAAATGGATGCCGGATATGGATCCGTCGGCGGGAATGCTGCGTATTGTAATGGGCCTTGGGACAAAGGCGGTAGACCGCACGGAAAATGACTATCCACGTCTTGTCAATCTGGATCGGCCGGAGGTGACAATGCTGGTAAAGGCCGCGGATAAACACCGTTTCTCCCAGCATAAGATCGACGTGATAAACATGGCGGAAAACAAATTCAGTGAGGTCTCTCTGGAGCAGCTTTTGCCATATCTTCCGCAGTGGTATAAAAATACAGTTCTGGAACATGATTATGAGGCAGAAGACCGGCTTCGGGAGATGGGAAGGACGGGAGATATCTATTTTGTGAGCTGTCAGGGGATGCTGGCAAACCGCAGGTTTACCGGTATGATGAAGAAGCTTCTGTTTGAACTTCAAAGCGCGTACGGAAATCCGGTGGATATCGAATATACCGTCAATTTGAGCCAGGGAGGAGATTTTGTGGTCAACCTGCTGCAGTGCCGCCCGCTGTATGTCGGGAAGGGAGATGCGGGGCTGGAGATACCCGAGATACCCCGGGACAATACCTTCTTTCAGATCGAGGATTCTTCGATGGGACAGTCGGCGGTAAAAAAAATAGATGTTATCGTTCAGGTGGAACCGAAGGAATATTATGAATTTCCATATGTCCGCAAGCCTGAGGTGGCGGATGCCATAGGAGCGGTCAACCGTTATTACAGGGGAACGGGGAAGAATATCCTGCTTACAGTCCCGGGACGTATCGGCACATCGTCACCGGAACTTGGAGTTCCGGTACGGTTCGTGGATATTTCCGGATTCTGCGCCATCTGTGAGGTTACGGACAACCGCGCCGGATATATGCCGGAGCTGAGTTATGGCAGCCATATGTTCCAGGATCTGGTGGAGGCGGATATATTTTATGGCGCGATCTTCGGGGATGTGAGAACAAAATGTTATCAGAGAGACTTTTTTGCAGACAGGGAAAATCAGTTTCCGTCCATCTGTCCGGAGCAGAAAGAACTGGGGCGCATTGTACGGGTCTATGAGACGGAAGGAATAAAACTATGGGTAGATGGAGTCCATAACCGCGCGATGTGCGGCTGCTGCCCAGAAGGATGCTGATATGTACTGCTGAATACATTGCTTCTGCTCAGTGCTCCTGGCAGCCTGCGCCGCTTCAGCTCTGTGCTTCTGCCGTCTTGCGTTGCTTCTGTTCAGTGCTTTTGTCAGCAGACGGAGCTGTCATTCCGACAGCTCCGCCCATTTTTCATATAATTCATCCAGTTCTTCCAGGATAGCTGCTTTTTCTTTGCCAAGCTCCATACATTTTGCGACGTCTGTGAAGATTTCCTCTTTTGTCATCCGTTCATCGATCTCATTGCTGCGCTTCTCCAGGGAAGTGATGCGTTCCTCCGTCTTCTTCAGCTCATTCTGACGCTTGCGTTCCCGGGCCTGTTCCTCCTTCCGGCGTGTCCAGTCCTGACGGGATGAGCTCCCGGTCTGCCTCGTTTCGGGAAGGACAGCAGAAGAGTATGCCTTTGTGAGTTCCTCCACTTTTTCCAGATAGTAATCGTAATTGCCGATATAATTGATCAGAGTCCTGTTTTTCAGCTCAAGGATCCTGGAAGCTGTTTCATTGATAAAATACCGGTCATGGGAGACGTACAGGACAGTGCCGGTGTAGTTGCGTATAGCCTCCTCCAGTATCTCCTTAGAGGTAATATCCAGATGGTTGGTAGGCTCGTCGAGGATCAGGAAGTTGGACTTTGAAAGCATCAGCCTTGCCAGGGCCAGTCTGCCGCGTTCCCCGCCGCTTAAGTCCCGGACGTATTTAAATACGTCATCGCCGGTAAAGAGGAAAGAGGCAAGTACATTCCGTATCTCCGTTCCCGTCATATCAGGATATACGTCGGAGATCTCGTCCATCAGTGTCTTGTCCATATGAAGAAGCTGATGCTCCTGATCATAATAGCCGATATGCACTTTGCTGCCCAGAGTGAAAACGCCGGTGTCGGCTGCTTCCAGTTCATTTATTATTTTGAGGATCGTGGTCTTGCCTGTGCCATTGTCACCGATGATGGCAACCTTTTCCCCGCGCTTAATACTGAAATTCAGATCCTCAAAAAGAGGGTTGCCTGGGAAGGCTTTTGAGAGATGCTCCACAGTCAGGACGTCATTTCCACTGACGATCTGGGGTGAAAAGCGCAGGTGCATATCGGCCCTGACTTCCGTCGGCTTTTCCAGGACATCTATCTTATCCAGCATCTTCTCGCGGCTTTCCGCCCGCCGGATAGATTTCTCGCGGTTGAAGGATTTCAGCTTTGCGATCACCGCTTCCTGATGTCTGATCTCCTGCTGCTGATTCAGGTAAGCTCTCCAGGCGCTCTCACGGAGCTGTGCCTTCTTTCGGGCGTAATCGCTGTAATTCCCGGAAAATGATGTGACGCGGCCGTTGTCCAGTTCGATCACCTTTGAAACCACTTTATTCAGAAAGTAGCGGTCGTGGGCAACGACGAGTACGGCGCCGCTGTAGTTCAGAAGATAATTTTCCAGCCACGTAATGGAGGTAAGATCCAGATGGTTGGTGGGCTCATCCAGAAGCAGGATGTCCGGCGCTGATAACAGCAGCCTGCCCAGTGCCACTCTTGTCTTCTGGCCGCCGGACAGGGTGCAGATCTTCCTGGAAAATTCATCCTCAGTAAATCCAAGTCCCTTGAGCACACCTGTCACTTCGCTCTGGATGGCGTAGCCGTTTTTGTGTTCAAACTCTGTAGAGACCCGGTTATACTGCTCCATAAGCCGCGCGAGGCTGTCACCGGAGAGATGCTTCATTTCCTGCTCCATGGCGCGGAGACGCTGCTCCATGCTGAGGATGTCCTGCTTGACGGACAGAAGCTCGTCATAGATCGAAGAGGTGCTGTTTACATCCTGATGCTGTTCCAGATAGCCAAGCGTGCTTCCCCTTGAGAGGGCAACGACCCCGGTATCCGGCTCCGTTTCCCCTACGATAATGCGCAGCAGCGTGGTTTTTCCGGCGCCGTTGATGCCCACAATGGCAGCCTTCTCGTGTTCTTCGATATGGAAAGACCCATTGGAGATAATCGTATCTGTTCCGAAGGCCTTTGATATATTCTGGCATGAAAGTATCATTTATCTGCTCCTTAATACGTAACATTTCATGACGCCTGCTGCGTTTCTGTGACTCGCGCCGCATGCTTCATTGACATTCTATCTTATTATATCGAAATCTGCGAAAAACACAATATCTGAAGGATTTTTTAAAATTATACTAAAAAAATTACAAAAATGATGCATTTTTTTTAAAGCAATGTGGCGAAACGCGGGCAGTCAGATTGACATGAAATTATCATTCTAGTATAATATATTAAGAAGAAATATGTGTATGAAAGTATAAGCGCACAGGACGAGGTTAGATAAAGTGGACACACATGGAATTTCAAAAGTAGTGGTTAAGCGATTGCCCCGCTACTACAGATATCTTGGTGACCTGCTGGAGGCGAAGGTTGAACGTATTTCCTCCAATGAACTGAGCGGCATGATGAATGTAACTGCATCCCAGATCCGGCAGGATCTGAATAATTTCGGAGGCTTTGGACAGCAGGGGTATGGGTATAATGTAAAATATCTTTATAATGAGATCGGAAAGATACTTGGTCTTGACAAGGTTTACAACATGATCATAGTCGGCGCCGGTAATCTTGGACAGGCTCTGGCGAACTATGTCAAATTTGAAAAACGTGGTTTCCGGATCCGGGGTATTTTTGATATCAATACCAGGCTGAGGGGAGTCTCTGTGCGGGGGATAGAGATTCGCATGATTGATGAGCTGCCTCAGTTTGTCCGGGAAAATGAGATCCAGATAGCGGCGCTTACTCTGCCGAAGAGCGGAGCGGAGCAGATCGCGCCGATCCTGGTGGAGAACGGGGTGAAGGCCATCTGGAATTTTGCCCATACGGATCTTCGTCTGCCGAAGGATGTGGTCGTTGAAAATGTACATCTTTCTGATAGCCTGATGCAGCTTTCCTACAATCTGAACCACCCTGAGAAGGATACATAAAAAAGGAAAATGAAACAGATACTTACAGGTCGGCAGGTCGATACATCCTGCCGGCCTGAACCTGTATATCGGACTGATTCACAAATACCGGACTGATCCGGGCGTACCGGTCGATAAGGAGGAGCCAATGGAATTTTTACTGAATTCGTCACAGATGAAGCAGCTTGACAATGATACGATCCGGAAGATAGGAGTGCCGTCAATGGTGCTGATGGAGCGGGCGGCGATGAGCGTTGTGGAGGAAATCGACCGTGCCGGGCTTGATATGGGCAGCGTACTTGTTGTCTGCGGCTCAGGCAATAATGGCGGAGACGGTTTTGCGGCAGCCCGGCTCCTCGAGGAGCGTGGCGTACATGTGACGGCTGCGTTTGTCGGAAGAGAGGAGTCTCTGTCGGAAGAGACGAAGCTTCAGAAGAAGATCTGTGAAAATTGTGGAATAAAAATCAGCACCAATTTTATGCATCGTGAATATACTACTATAGTGGATGCTGTATTTGGCATCGGGTTGTCCAGAGAGGTGGCAGGCTTCTACGCGGATGTTATCGACTGGATGAACCAGCAGCCTGCAAAGATCGTGTCGGTGGATATTCCCTCCGGTATTTCGGCGGATACGGGCCGGGTGATGGGAACAGCGGTAAAAGCATATATGACGGTTACATTTGCTTACCGAAAGATCGGACAGATCCTGTATCCCGGAGCTGATTATTGCGGCAGGCTCATCTGCAGAGATATTGGGATCCTGATCAGGCGTTTTCCGGAAAAGAGTGTTTCTGTCTTTACCTACGGGGCGGAAGATATAAACCGGATTCCCATCAGGAAGCCGTATTCAAATAAAGGCACATACGGGAAGACGCTGCTGATCGCAGGAAGCCGTGGAATGAGCGGAGCCGCCTGTATGTCAGCGCTGGCATCATACCGCACAGGCTGCGGGCTGGTACGGGTATTTACTCCCGTCTGCAACCGTGAGGTGATCCAGACATACCTTCCTGAGGCAATTGTGACGTGCTGGGATGAGACAGGATTTCCGAAGGAACAGCTTGACGAAGCATTGGCATGGTCAGATGTGACAGGGATAGGCCCCGGCCTCGGAAAGGGTGAGATACAGAGAGAGCTGTTGTCGTATGTGCTTCAGCGTTATGACAGGCCTCTGGTAGTGGATGCGGACGGACTGAATCTTCTGGCAGAGGATACGGAACTCCTGTACGGAACGCAGGCCCCGGTGATCCTGACGCCTCATATCGGAGAGATGATGCGTCTGACAGACAGCACGAAGGAGGAAATACTGGAAAATATTCTCCTGACGGCAAGACAGTTCGCCTGTGAGTATCAGGTGATCTGTGTGCTGAAAGATGCAAGAACGGCGGTGTCGGACGGAGTGAGGACGTATGTTAATACCTCAGGCAACAGCGGGATGGCCTGCGGAGGCTCCGGGGACGTGCTTACAGGTGTGATCTGCGGCCTGCTTGCCCAGGGCATGACACCCTTTGACGCGTCCTCATTGGGCGTGTACCTGCACGGCTGTGCCGGAGATGCGGCAAGAAAGAAACGCGGCGCATATGGAATGATCGCAGGAGATATCACAGAACAGCTCGGGGAGATCCTGAAGGCGGCAGACGTGTGAACGGGCTGCCGGATGGAAATGGCGGGATAATGACATAGCAGGATTGGAGAAAACGATGAAAAAAAACGGCAGAGTAACGGCATACATCCATATGGATGCGATCGCGGAAAATTTTGAGCATATGAGAGCAAACCTCAGGGAAGATACGAAGATGGTGGCTGTCCTGAAAACAGACGGATATGGACACGGTGCGCTGCCGATCGCGCGGATGGCGGAGGAGTATGAGTACATATGGGGATTTGCGGTGGCCGCCGTCAGCGAGGCCATGGAACTTCGGGCGGGCGGCATTACAAAGCCGATCCTGATCCTCGGCTATTGCTTTGAGGAGGATTACAGAGAAATGGCAGCGTCAGGGATACGTCCTGCTGTTTTTACGTATGAGATGGCAAAAGCCTTTTCTGATGCGGCAAAAAGCGTGGGTATTCAGGCGCCTGTTCACCTGGCGGTTGATACCGGTATGTCAAGGATCGGGCTGCCATGGATGGATGAGGGGATTGAAACGGCAGAGCGCATCAGCCGTCTGCCGGATATCCGTATAGAGGGAGTCTTTACCCATTTTGCGAAGGCAGATGAAACTGATAAATCATTTACAGGGATACAGATGGACAGGTTTGTACACTTCTGCGACGGCCTTTTGGCAAAGGGTGTGGAGCATTTTATCCGTCACTGCTCCAACAGCGCCGGGATCCTGGAGATTCCGGAGGCAAACATGGATATGGTAAGGGCAGGTATCAGTATTTACGGGATTTACCCCTCGAATGAGGTGAGCCGCGCATACGTCCGTCTCCGCCCGGCTATGGAGCTGAAGTCGCATATCGTTCATATCAAGACGATTGAGCCGGGGACCTCCGTCAGCTACGGCGGTACCTTTACGGCGCGGCGCAGGACACGGATCGCGACGATCCCGGTGGGCTACGGCGATGGATATCCCAGGAGCTTAAGCGGAAAGGGCTCTGTGCTGATACGTGGGAAGCGTGCGCCGATCACAGGGCGCATCTGTATGGATCAGTTTATGGCAGACGTTACGGACATCGAAGCAGAATTGCTGGATGAAGTGACACTGCTGGGATACGACGGCGATGAACAGATCACGCTTGAGGAGCTTGATAAGCTGTCGGGCCGTTTTCCATATGAATTTGTCTGTGATATCGGAAAAAGAGTGCCGAGAGTCCATCTGACACAGGAGTAAAAAAATTTTTCACACCAATGAATATACGGAAGAAACAGGGAAATACTTAGGGTATATAACTTGTATCGGAGTGTGAATTGTGTGATTATTCGAAGAGGAGATATTTTTTATGCAGACCTGCGGCCGGTGGTGGGTTCCGAACAGGGAGGCGTACGGCCGGTGCTGATCATCCAGAATGACATTGGCAACAGACACAGCCCCACCGTGATATGCGCTGCGATTACTTCCAGGATGAACAAGGCGAAGCTGCCGACGCATGTGGAGATCGAAGCCGGCAAATATCAGATCGTCAAGGATTCCGTGATCCTTCTGGAGCAGCTTCGTACCATTGATAAGAGAAGACTGAAGGACAGAGTATGCCATCTTGACATGGAGCTGTTATCGAGAGTTGACAGGGCGCTTCAGGTCAGTCTGGAACTGATTACATAGTCTCCGGGGTGATTTCAAATCTTGACGAATGATAGGGAAGATGCTATATTGAATTAATGTATCCGTTGATATACACTTATTTTTAAAGGAGTTATGCACTTTATGGATAGTGACGCGGGATGCCTAGCTGGCGCCGTACTTATTATAATTCTGTTTTTACTGCACTATATCATGACTGCCTTTGCGTCGGCGATGCGAAGCGCATCGGATGGTGAGCTGCAGTCAGCTTTTTCGGAACTGGAAAAGCCGCCGGATGAGATCAACGGTCTGAAAGGACAGTCCGGCAGGCTGACGCATACGATCTGGCTGCTCAATACGGTCACGTATATCGGAGCAGGTTTTCTCTGCAGCCAGATGATGGATATCTGGTCGCCGTGGCTGGTTCTTCCCGTTCTCATGGTTCTGTTTTATCTTGCGGGGAATTCCGTACCGGAAATGCTGGGACACAAGAATGCGGTCCGCTGGGTCGTCCGGTATTACAGTCTGGTGAAAACGGTGCTGACAGTCCTGTCTCCTTTTACATATATTATAACAGTGCTGTCAAACCTCTGCATCCGGCTTCTGGGCGTAGATCCGCACTCACTGGAGCAGGAAGTTACTGAGGACGAGATCATATCGATGGTCAATGAAGGCCACGAGCAGGGCGTTCTCGATGCAAGGGAAGCCGAGATGATCCAGAATATATTTGAGCTGGATGACAAAAATGCCGGTGATATTATGACTCACCGGAAGAATATCATAGGTATCAGCGGTACAACGAATCTTCGGGAAGCGATCTCCTTTATGGTGGGTGAGCCGGTCTCGCGTTTCCCGGTGTACGATGAGAGTATTGATTACATTACCGGTATCCTTCACTTTAAGGATGCCATGAAGTTCCATACGATGGAGCAGTACGATGACTGGCTCATCAAGGATATACCGGGGCTTCTGCGGGCGGCGCGTTTTATTCCGGAGACGAGAGGCATTAATATCCTGTTCCGCAATATGCAGGCAGAGCATCTTCAGATGGTGATCGTGGTGGACGAGTACGGTGAGACGGCCGGGCTTGTGGCCATGGAGGATATCCTGGAGGAGATCGTCGGAAATATCCAGGACGAATACGATAAAGACATACAGCTGATCCGGGGAGATGCGAACAGCGGCTACATGATGGACGGTATGGCGCCCCTCGATGAGGTAAAGGACATTCTTGAGATACGGCTTGAGGATGAGGACTACGATACGCTGAACGGTCTTCTGATCTCAAAGCTCGACCGTATCCCGTCTGACGGAGAGCAGGCCGAGATCTCGGCGTACGGGTATCTGTTTCAGATATTAAAGGTGGAGAACAAAATGATCCGCCTTGTTAAAATAACAAAATCTAAGGAAGAGGAAAAGGAGTGACATTCAGTTATGTCAGGACATTCAAAGTTCGCGAATATCAAGCACAAAAAGGAAAAAAATGATGCGGCCAAGGGGAAGATATTTACCATTATCGGCCGTGAGATCGCAGTAGCTGTCAAGGAGGGCGGCGCCGACCCGGCCAACAACAGCCGTCTGCGTGATATCATTGCAAAAGCCAAGGCGAACAACATGCCGAATGATACGATTGAAAGAGGTATCAAGAAAGCAGCCGGAGAACTCGGCTCCGTCAATTATGAGTACGTTACATATGAGGGCTATGGCCCCGGCGGCATCGCGGTCATCGTCGACGCGCTGACAGATAACAAGAACCGTACGGCTTCCAACGTGCGGAATGCTTTCACAAAGGGAAGCGGCAGCATCGGTACGCAGGGCTGTGTATCCTATATGTTTGACCAGAAAGGCCAGATCATTATCGATAAGGAAGAGTGCGACATGGAGGCGGACGACCTTATGATGGCAGCTCTCGACGCAGGCGCGGAGGATTTCTCAGAGGAAGAAGACAGCTATGAGATCCTGACTGCGCCGGATGATTTCAGTGAAGTGCGTCAGGCGCTGGAGAAGGAGGGGATTTCGATGGCTTCCGCCGAGGTGACGATGATCCCCCAGACGTATGTGACGCTTACTGATGAGACTGCGTTGAGGCAGCTCAACCGGACGCTGGATCTGCTGGATGAGGACGATGACGTACAGGCGGTATATACGAATTTGGAGGAATGATTGATGAATTACTATCTGACCGGGATTGAGGGAATGCCGAAGCTTCTTGAATGCTGTATGGATCCGCTTCCGTATTTTAAGAAAAAAGTCTACGCAGATGCGTTCCAGCGCTTTTACCAGCAGAATCTGGCCACCTTCGACGCCATAGAAAACGGTTATAATTCCGTGATCGACAAGGAACAGTTCCTTGAAAATATGGCGGATGCGCTTACAGAGTATGCGGTGGAAAAGATGAATGCATGTAAGAAAAAGAGCGCAAAAGAGCATTTGCAGATGGATCTGAATATGGCGATGGCGGTTTTTGTAATACCAATGGTGCTGGAGTATAAAGGAAACTCCTCGAAGGCGCTGGCGGACAAGCTGATCGCTTCCTGGAAGAAATCGTTTCCGAAGTCCAATATTCAGGCGGCGGAGTTCTCTTTCGTGGAAGAGGGATTTCATAAGAAGTTCTGTTATATCACGACAGCGGTCTGTGAGTCCTTTGGGAAGGCGGACAACTGCTACGAGCTGTCGCTTCTCAGAAATTACCGGGATACGTATCTGGCAGGACTTCCGGATGGGGAAGCTCTGATCCAGGAGTATTATGACGTTGCTCCATCTATTGTGAAGCACATCAATCAGAAGGATGCGGCTCATGAGATCTATCGTTCTATCTGGGATGAGTATCTCGCTCCCTGCATTTCCATGATAGAGAATGGCCAGATGGAGGAGTGCAGGAACAGATATGAGGAAATGGTATATGAGCTGAAAAACGAATATTTTTTTCAGTGACGATAAAGCCTGCAGGGCCTGATGCCCTGCGGGTTTTCTGTTGCCATGCATGCGAAAGGAAGCTCCGGTGGAGGTTCCTTTTCGTCACAGGAAACTTCGTCTCCTGTGACAGTTTTGCCGCCGGTCAGGCGGCATAGATTCAGGGAGGCGCCCATGCGCAGTGGTATGCTCAAAGCGCATGGGGTTTCCTGTGAAACAAAAACGCCCCGCTGGGGACACCGGCCGAAACGAAGTGAAGACGCATAATACAGGTATATCCTGCCCTCTTTTGGAAATACTGAGTAAGAGTATCTCATATATATAAAGGAGGAACAGGATGAACCAGGAGAAGGAAAAGCAGCATAATGACAGCAGGGAAAAAAACGAAAAGGAACAGCGGGAAGCGATAAAGGAGACAGGTGAGCTTGCACTGAGCCACAGGATACATCTGTTGAGTGTAATTGGAGAGATTGAAGGACACGAATGCCTGTCTGCAAACTCCAAGACAACAAAATATGAGCATGTTCTTCCGAGGCTGGCAGCTATTGAGGACAGTCCGGACATTGACGGATTGCTGATCCTGCTGAATACGGTGGGCGGGGATGTGGAGGCAGGCCTTGCTATCGCGGAGATGATCGCGTCCCTCAGCAAGCCCACCGTATCTCTTGTGCTTGGCGGCAGTCATTCCATAGGAGTTCCCATTGCTGTGTCTACGGACTATTCCTTTATCGTAAAGACAGGAACCATGGTCATACATCCTGTGAGAATGAATGGAACGGTGATCGGTGCGCCGCAGACATACGATTATTTCCGTCAGATGCAGGACCGTATACTTGGATTCATTTCGGAGCATTCCAGAGCATCCAGAGAGCGGCTGGAGGAACTGATGCTGGATACCGGTATCCTCACAAAAGATCTCGGGACGATCCTGGTCGGGTCGGACGCAGTGCGGGAAGGACTTATTAATGAGACCGGGGGAATCAGCGATGCGCTGAAAAAGCTTTATGACCTTATTGAGGCAGGGTAATACCTGCCTTTTTGAAAAAACTTGTGTCCCGGGGAATTTGTTGGTATAATGTTCACAAAAACGAGGAGCAGTGCCAGACACTGCGGTTACTTTTCAATTCAGAAAATTTGGAGGCAATTATGACAGTTATTGAATCGATTCTGCTGGGAATTCTTCAGGGTGTAACGGAATTCCTGCCGGTCAGCAGCTCCGGCCATCTCGCACTGGCTCAGAACATCTTCCATATAGAGACGAATGACAGCCTGCTTTTTGATATTATGCTTCATCTCGGAACGCTGGTGGCTGTGTTTATCGTTTACCACAGAGACATCTGGCATATGATAAAGGAAGCAGTATTTATGGTCGGAGATATTTTCCGGAATCTTTACATTTTTATCCTGAACAGGATACATAAAACCTCGCTGAAATATAAGAAGATCGTGCATAACAGTTACCGGAAGTTTGTTGTGCTGATCCTCGTCTCGACAGTGCCTACCGGGATCATTGGTGTGCTTGGCAAGGATCTTATCTCAGATGCGTCAAAGACGCTTCTGATCCCGGGTATCTGTCTGCTGATCACAGGCGTGCTTTTGCTGATGGCTGATCTCGCCAAGGAAGGCAGGAAAAAACCGAAGGATGTCACCTACAGAAGCGGCCTGCTCATCGGCGCGGCACAGGGACTTGCCACACTTCCGGGGCTTTCCCGTTCAGGAACCACGATCACAGCATGCATCCTCTGTGGGCTTGACCGGAAGTTTGCCGTAAAGTATTCCTTTATTCTCTCGATCCCGGCGATCCTTGGCGCGGCGGTACTGGAGATCAGGGACGTTATTGCGGAGCCTTTCGAGATGGGACAGATCGGTATCTATGCGGTGGGTACCGTCTTTGCCGCAGTGGTGGGATACATCTGTATCAAGACGATGCTGGTGATCGTACGGAATAAGAAATTCAAATATTTTGCATATTATTGCTTTGCTGTCGGTATTATAGCGATCGTCGGCCATTTTCTGATATAAAGCTGTCTTTCGGTCTTATCGCTGAAGAGCCTGGCAGGGCGGATATGATGCGGGAGGACATACAGGTTTATACTCGCGGACGAAACAAATTGTTCGCTGCGCAAAAGGAAACGACTAAAGTCGTTTCCTATAGTAGTACAAGTAAAAGAGGGGAAAAGAAATTGGCTTCAGGTTCGAACTCAACAAAGAAAAAAACGGCCTCACAGAAAACGGGCAGTACCGGGAAAGGCTCCGGACGCAGCAATGCAGCGGGCGGAAAAACAGCCGGAGGCAGGGCAGCGGGCAGTAAAGCTGCAAATACAAAAGCGTCAAATGGCAGGACAGAGAGCAGCAGCAGGACATCAGCACAAACTGCTGCTGTCCGTGCGAAAAGCGCGGCGCAGCAGCCGGCGCTTCAGGAAAGAGAGCGTGCCAATCCGCAGATTATGCGGGAGGCTGCGCTGTGGCTCCTTCTGGCAGTCTGCATTCTGGTTTTTATCAGCTATTTTGGAATCGGCGGGTACATTGGCGAGGCGGTTTCATCCTTCAGCTTTGGTGTATTTGGTATTACTGCGTATGTATTTCCGCTGCTTCTGTTTATGGCAGTGGCATTTCTTGTTTCCAATAAAGGGAGCCGGATCGCCGGGCTGAAATTCTGTTCATCGTTGGGACTGTACCTGTGTATCTGCAGCTTTGCAGCTCTTCTGACGGATGAATTTGATACGGCTGCGAACTTTAACGAGCTCTATGAGATGAGCGCTGCAAAGAAAAGCGGAGGCGGTGTGATCGGCGGTACCATCTGCGGCCTGCTCCGTCCGGCCCTGGGAAATATCGGCGCGGGGATCCTTCTGGTGATGCTGGCCGTTGTTTTTGTCCTTCTGATCACACAGAAATCCCTGATGCGCGGTATGAAGCATCAGAGCAGCAGGATGTACCATTCCGCGAAGGAGTCCGGAGCGCGAAGAAGAGAGGCTTACCGGCAGGAGAGAGAACGCAGGGATGAATGGGTACTTCAGGAGCAGGAAACGGATGCACCGGAAACGGATCCTTTGCCGTCCGCAAGGCTTCTGCACCAGGCTGAGCCTGTGCCGATGAAATATACACAGATGCAGAGGGACAGGCAGCCCCGCGTGCAGTCGGCAAGAACGGAAATCGATGTCCCGGTGCTGTTCCCGGTGCGCAGCCGCGAGAGCAGGGCGGAGCATCGTGTCAGTGGCGTGACCATGGATACGAAAATCCAGGGCGATCCGAAGCATATTGGCGCTGAGATTCATGAGATCGTGCCGAAGCATACCGGAAAAGCGGCAGTATCAGACAATTCTGATAAAATGACATCGTACATTGATCTGGAAGAAGCTTCCCCGAAGAAAGCGGCTTCGGAGGGGAATGCCCTGGAGATCTATCAGGAGAATATGAAGCTTCATATAGAGGGAATTGAGAAGCAGCCGGAGCATTCCGTACCGGACGTCTCTGAAAATGTTACGGGAGAGAATAAAAATGCGTTTGCCGGCGATGAATCTGCCGGAAATATATTTACCGGAAAAAGGACAAAAGAATACGTTTATGACGACGGAAAGCAAACGGAACGAGATCATATCAGCCGGGCGGAATCAGGGACGGCCAGCGCAAAGTGTGATCCTTCAGATCCGGATGATACGGAACAGGATAATACGGGGAATGTCTCCCCAAAGGAAGCATCCTCAAAACGCAATCCCAGGTCATCACAGAAGGAGATCGCTGACGGTATCGCTTCTGTAGAAGATGAAATAGCAAAGACTGCCGGGGTCGTGCGCCCCGCATACGTGTACCCGCCTTTGAAGCTTCTGAAGAAGGGCAGGGGAAACGCCGGGGGAGGCCAGGAACAGGAGATCCGGAAAACGGCGGCGAAGCTTCAGCAGACGCTGGACAGCTTCGGCGTCCGTGTTACAGTGACGAATGTGAGCTGCGGCCCCAGCGTCACACGGTATGAGCTCCTGCCGGAACAGGGCGTGAAGGTCAGCCGTATCGTATCGCTGGCGGATGATATCAAGCTGAATCTTGCCGCGGCGGATATTCGGATTGAAGCGCCGATCCCGGGCAAGGCGGCAGTGGGGATTGAAGTGCCAAATGCAGAGAACAGCGCCGTAGCTCTGCGAGATCTCCTGGAATCGGATGAATTTCAGAATCATCCCTCCAAGCTTGCATTTGCCACAGGAAAGGATATCGGGGGCAAGGTTGTGGTATCAGATATTGCCAGGATGCCGCATCTGCTGATCGCCGGCGCAACAGGATCCGGTAAATCGGTCTGCATCAATACGCTTATCATGAGTATCCTTTATAAGGCGAACCCGGATGAGGTCAAACTGATCATGATCGACCCGAAGGTAGTGGAGCTGAGCGTTTACAATGGGATCCCGCATCTGTATATCCCGGTAGTGACTGACCCGAAAAAGGCTGCCGGAGCGCTGAACTGGGGCGTTGCGGAGATGACGGACCGTTACAATAAATTTGCGGAATTCGGTGTCCGGGATCTGAAGGGCTACAACAAAAAAATAGAAGCTTTGAAAGATATAGAAGATGAGAACAAACCGAAAAAGCTGCCGCAGATCGTCATTATCGTGGACGAGCTGGCGGATCTGATGATGGTAGCCCCGGGCGAGGTGGAGGATTCCATCTGCCGTCTGGCGCAGCTTGCCAGGGCGGCCGGCATCCATCTGATCATTGCGACGCAGCGGCCTTCTGTCAACGTGATCACGGGACTGATCAAGGCAAATATGCCCTCCCGGATCGCTTTTTCCGTGACATCCAACGTGGATTCCAGAACGATCATCGACATGGGAGGAGCGGAAAAGCTCCTCGGCAAAGGCGATATGCTTTTTTATCCCCAGGGTTATCAGAAGCCTGCCCGGGTACAGGGCGCTTTTGTGTCAGATGAGGAGGTCTCGGATGTCGTGGATTTCCTGAAGAACAAGAATACGGATGTGGCCTACAGCGCCGAGATCGAGGAACAGATCGCGAAGGTGCAGCACGCTGTGGCTGCGGCAGGCGGCGGCGAGGACAATGATGCGCTGTTCGCGGATGCCGGAAAGTTCATTATTGAAAAGGATAAGGCTTCCATCGGCATGCTGCAGCGGATGTTCAAGATCGGATTCAACCGCGCGGCGAGGATCATGGATCAGCTCTCGGAGGCCGGTGTGGTCGGGCCGGAGGAAGGGACAAAGCCCCGTAAGATACTGATGTCGGCGGAGCAGTTTGAGAATTATCTGGAGCAGTGAAAAATGTCATTTT
>CAYLPF010000009.1:0-17037 GCA_964385485.1 uncultured Lachnospiraceae bacterium
TTCGGACCACATAAAAATGACGCGCCCGCCCGGGCGCGCCACGAAAAATATTAATGATGATCAGCATATCATATTAAAATACAATGCCCCTGTTAACCGCATTTCTGTGGCTGACAGGGGCGTTCTTATCTTAATTTTCTTGTACTTCCAGGAGACGTGCCTTCCAGCCGCTTATATGCGCGTATATATGAGGATGCGCAGAGGTATCCGACAGAGTGCGCAATTACATCCATAGTTTTGTCTGTAAGCAATAATTGTTTGGAAGCGTCTATGCGAGTATGGTGGATAAAATCGATCAGCTTGATGCCGGTTTCTTTTTTGAATTCCCTGGAAAGATATGCGTTATTGATCTTGAACTCTTCGCTGATTTTGGTGGCGGAGAGCGTTGGATCGGAATAGTTTTCTTTAATATAGGTGATGATCATCTCTATTTTTTTAACGGTGCTGATGGAATTCTGATTGTAAAAACTGGAGAGAGCATCAAATATGGAATCGATATAGTTGTAAAGTTCGTTGATTGATTTTGCGGATATAATTTGGCGCAGTGCTGTGTAAATATGGTGGCATTCCGGCGAAGCACTGTTCATAGGAACATCAAGAGCACTGAGCGTCCATAAGATGCGATTTTGGATTCTGACGCGGATGTTCAGCGCGGTCAGAGGATCTCTCAGCTCGGATCTAATAAGATCGTATAGAATCACGCGAGCCTTTCCAAAATTATAGTCCACCAGTGCATTAAGATACATCTGTTCCCACTCTTTTTTGGGTGCATGCAGTGAAAGCGTGGGGGGAAGTTCGTTCAGAACCTCGATCCGTTCGATATTTTTGTCCTTGTATATTTCGAAAATAAAGTCAACGGCAAAGAGAGTCATATGGAAGCACTTCGGAAGGTCATTGCATCCGCGACAGCGCTCGCTGGCAACCAGCTGAATCGGATAACCGCATTTTTCCGAAACAGCAAGCCGGAGATCCTCGAGATACTGTGCAAAACCCTCTGTGCGTGAGATCTCTTCGCGATTGGGTTGCGGAGCAAGTTCAAGAAGTACTGCCCGGTATCCGTTGACATTGCACAGCACAGAAGCGGTATCTTCACGGATCAGACTGAAAAAAATGTCGGTTGCTGCATCCAGTTTTGACTTTGAATCATGCGCCATGTTCAGATCGGGATCAATACTCATATTGTGTCCCTTCAATTTCATAAATAGGAAGATAAAATAAAAATCATTGATCCTGTTAATGATTTCAGAGGCTAATTCAGCAGTAGGCTTCTCTAAAAGGCTGTTTTCGGTATCTGCAGATATCAAATTCTGTACAAGCTGCTTTGAGACAATTTTAGGAAGCTCATATTCGCTGTTGACGTATATTTCGTCCTGATCAAAAAAATGAACCATGGAAACAACCTTCTTTGCTCCTGTAATCAATATGACGGGGAAATAATATCTGATAATTATTTTTTGATATATATACAGATTTTAACATGAACATCTAAAAGATGTCAACATGCCATTTTTTAGATGTTGATAATAGTGACTGATTGTGCAAAAATCATAAATAAAGACAAATATTATGCGTTGTTCGGTTAAAACAACTAAATGCGCAACGTCAATTCAAATACTAAGACATTCGACCGGGCAAGTCATGTGATTAATCGGCACAAGCCGATAAAATAGTAGGAGGATTTAGATATGAAAAAGTTTTTAGCCCTGTTGCTGGTATTGATGATGCTGGCAGTACTCGCAAGCTGTGGCAACAACGGAGCCGGAACTCAGCCCGCAAATCCTGCTGAAAGCGCGGACCCAGAAACCGAAGATGCGGCCGGAGTATCTGAAAGAGCTGATCCTGCGGCGGAAACCGGTGCGCCTACCGTCTTGAAGATCGGCGCAGAAAGCGAGATCGTTACGCTGAACCCTACCGAAGGTCTTGACCTGATTGGATCCGGGTCTACGATCTGCGGCGAACTCTATGAGCCACTTTTTTACAGAGATGACGACAAAAGCCTGATTCCCGGCCTGGCAAGCGGCTATGAATGGAAGGATGACAACACGCTGGTCGTTACCCTGAACGAAGGCATTACTTTCCACAACGGCAATGACTTTACCGCAGAAGACGTTCTGTTTTCTCTGGCGCAGTATGCAGGAAATGCAAAGTTCTCCGAGCGCTTTGTAGCACTGGATGTTGAGAATTCCTATGCTGAAGGTGATTACACTGTCGTTTTGAAGACCACCAACTATACTTCCGTTCTCGAGGCTGCTCTCGGTTCCTATCAGGTCGTTATGATGGATAAGGACTGGTATGAAGAGAATGAAGGCAACATCGACCGCATTGAAAACGGAACCGGTCCCTATGTCATGACTGAATGGCGGAATGGTGTTGGTATTTTCATGGAGAAAAATGATAATTACTGGGGCGGCGATGTCGGTTATTATGATGAAGTTCAGGTCCTGTTCTTCAGCGATGCAACCACTGCTGTTCTTGAGTATCAGACCGGCAATCTTGACATTTGCTATGTTCAGAATGCAACCGATATCCAGAGCCTGATGGCAGGCGAGTGGGAGAACACTCAGGTTGTTCGTTCTGCAGTACATAAGATCAATGTCGTGTCCATGTCCCGCGTGCTAGGCGACGAGTTTGCTGATGGCACTCTGGCAGAAGCTATCTGCTATGCAATTCCTGTTGAAGAACTGGTTGCCGGCGCTCTGAACAATGCATCTACTCCTCAGGACAGTATCGTTGCTCAGTCTGACGCTGCTTATACCAGCATCGGTTTCTATGAGTATAATCCAGATTACGCTCGTGAACTGGTCGAAAAGTATAAGGCTGACCATGGTCTTGATGAGTGCGTGATCACCATGGTCAATGTCGACAGTGCAACGATGAACGCACTGGGCGAAGCAATCCAAGGTTATCTGGCGGATGTCGGTATCAACATGATTCTGGATATAGGTCAGGGTTCCGATGTTATTCCTCGCTATATCGCCGGTGAAGTCAACTTGGCTATCACTTCTGCCGGCGGTGGTTTTGACTCCTGTGATGCGTTTACCTCTATTCAGAGCGGTTCCGCTCCTCTGGGGGCACTTCCCGATGAGGAAGTCCTAGAACTGATCGAGCAGGCAAAGGTTACCAAGGATGAGGTCGAGCGTAATGAGATTTATGCTCAGGTTCAGCAGCTGGTTCATGATCGCTTCTTAGCTCTGCCTCTGTGCGAAGGCTACACCTACTATGCAGTCCGCGACGGCATCACTATGGATCTGGGGTGCTATCCTCAGCCTGTTGTTGTTGATATCTATCCGACCAATTAACAACAAGCGGTCTTGCCTGAAAAACGATAGAGAACACTGGGTGGTTATAAAGTAAACAGGTGGACAGCAATATCTGTCTGTCTGCCTGTTTTACTTTGTATCGGACGGAAAAGAGGTTCTATCATGATAAAATACATCATACGCAGAGTGCTGCTGATTATTCCCATTATTCTGGGCGTAATCCTGATTGTATTTACAATTAACTTCTTTAGCGGCGGCAGTCCGGCGATGACCATTCTCGGCGCAAATGCGACACAGGAGCAGATCGCCGAGCTGGAAGCGGAACTGGGACTTGATCGTCCATATATTGTACAGTTGGGTGAATACATCTGGAATATCATTACAAAATTTGACTTTGGTACATCTTATTTTTATAACCAGCCGGTCACTACGATGATTGGAAGCGGATTTTCAATTACCGCAAGATTAGCTTTGATGGGTGTAGCGCTGAGCGTAATTGTCGGTATCCCGCTTGGTGCGATTGCTGCTGTGAAGCAGTATTCCGCATTTGACTATGGCTCCACATTCTTGGCAATCATTCTGGCTGCTCTGCCTGGCTATTGGGTTGCACTGATGCTGATCCTGTTTTTCTCGGTCAGACTCCATGTTCTTCCGGTTTCAGGACTGTCGACATGGCAGGGGTGGATCCTTCCGGTTATCTCCGGCGGCCTGTCAGCTATTGCAACGATTGCCCGTATGACGCGTTCCTCTCTGCTTGAGGTTATTCGTCAGGATTATATTCGTACGGCACGGGCAAAGGGCCTTCCTGAGCGAAAGGTAATCATGCACCATGCCATGCGCAACGGCATGATACCTGTTGTTACGGTTATTGGTAACATTATTGGTATGTCAATGGCCGGCACCATTATTACCGAGACGATTTTTAATATTCCGGGTCTGGGCCTTGTTATGTATAAGGCTGTTGTTGCACAAGATCGTACGACGGTTCAGGGCTGTGCAATTCTGTGCGCAATCATCGTTGCAGTTATGAACCTGGTAACCGACCTGGCATATGCCGCGATTGACCCGCGAATCAAGTCGCAGTATATAAACGCCGCAAAGCGTGCAAGAAAGGGGGGAAGAGCATGAATGAAACGGTAAAAAAGCAGAAAAAGCGCTCTCAGATTGGTGAAATATGGCATCGTCTGAAAAAATCACCGACTGCTATGATCAGTTTCTGCCTGATTATTGTTCTGGTCCTGTGTGCTGTTTTTGCTCCTTATCTGACTCCTTATGATTATGCTAAGCAGGACATCATGAGCAAGCTTCAGTTCCCGTCTATGGAGCATCTGTTTGGTACCGATAATTTCGGCCGTGATATTCTGACCCGAATTCTTTACGGCGCACGCATTTCTCTGCTGGTCTCTCTGATGGCTGTCTGTATCAGTGTTGTGCTGGCGCTGCTGCTTGGCCCAGCCAGCGGCTTCTTCGGCGGTATGTTTGACACCATTCTGATGCGACTGCTTGACATCATTCAGGCTATTCCGGGCATGCTGCTGAGCATTGTTGTAAGTGTGGCTCTTGGCAGCGGCCTTGTTAACACTGCTATTGCTATTTCAATTGGCTGTATTCCTCCGCTTGCGCGTCAGCTGCGTGCGGCGACAATGACGATCCGCAGCGAGGAGTATATTGAAGCTGCAAGATCTTTTGGCGCCAGCAACTTCTATATTATCCGGCATCATATTATTCCAAATATCCTTGCTCCCCTGATTATTGAGATTTCTCTGCGTGTCGGTTCGAATATCAATGCAATTGCCGGACTCAGCTTCGTTGGTCTGGGCGTTCAGCCGCCTACTCCCGAATGGGGCAACATGCTTTCCTCCGGCAGGCAGTTTATTCAGACATTCTGGCCGCTGATCACATTCCCCGGTGTTGCCATTGCACTTACCATGCTTTCCTGCAACCTGCTGGGCGACGGCCTCCGAGACGCAATGGATCCGCGCCTGAAGCGGTAATGAGGTGCTGTATGAGCTTACTTGAAATTAAAAACTTAACGATTCACTATATTACCGAATCCGGCGACGTCAAAGCGGTTAACGACATTTCCTTCTCCATTGATGAAGGCGAAACGCTTGGACTGGTTGGCGAGACCGGCGCCGGCAAGACAACGACAGCGCTGGGAATTCTGAACCTGATTCAGAGTCCTCCCGGCAAGATCCTTAGCGGCGAAATCATTTATAAAGGTTCGAATCTTCGCGAACTGTCCAAGGGTGAGATGCTGAATATTCGAGGAAGCCAGATCTCAATGATTTTCCAAGATCCCATGACGGCCCTAAATCCGGTCCATACGATCGGCGACCAGATTGCGGAAGTGATCGAACTGCATGAGAATTGCAGCAAAAAGGAAGCTTACGAAAAGGCAAAAGATATGCTGGAGAAAGTTGGCATTTCCAGAATGCGTGCCGGCGACTATCCGCATCAGCTCTCCGGAGGAATGAAGCAGCGCGTTGTTATTGCAATTGCGCTGGCATGCGACCCTGCTCTTCTTCTTGCCGACGAGCCGACTACCGCGCTTGATGTTACGATTCAGGCACAGGTTCTGGATATGATCAACCAGCTGAAGAAGGAATTCAATACCGCTATGCTGCTGATTACGCATGACCTCGGCATCGTTGCCGAGACATGCGATAAGGTCGCGGTTATGTATGCGGGTGAGATCGTAGAGTACGGCAATCTGGAGGATATTTTTGATCATACCGCGCACCCCTATACGCAGGGATTGTTTGGATCTATTCCGCGTATGGATGTCGATGTCGAGTGGCTTGAACCGATCAAGGGTCTGATGCCTGATCCGGCTGATCTGCCGCAGGGATGTAAATTCCATCCCAGATGCCCCTACGCCACTCCGGAATGTTCAAATGAAGATATTTTGTTAAGAGAGATTACACCGGGGCATCTGGTGCGCTGCTCGCTGAACCATATTTAGGAGGGATAATTATGGAACCGTTACTCAGAGTTGAAGGACTCAAGAAATATTTCCAGACCTCCGGAGGAACGCTGCATGCAGTCGATGATGTCAGTTTCGATTTGGAAGCAGGCAGGACGCTTGGCGTTGTCGGCGAATCTGGCTGCGGGAAATCCACGCTGGGCCGTACAGTCCTTGGACTGCTTCCAGCTACAGACGGTTCGATCTTCTATGACGGTGAGAACATTACAAATGTCAAGGGAACCCACCGCAAGAAACTTCAGAAGGAAATGCAGATCATATTCCAGGATCCGTCTTCCTCTCTTGATCCGCGCAAAAGTGTTCGCGATTTGATTGCCGAGCCTCTGAAGATTCATCATGTATATAAAAAGAATGACATGTATAAAAAGGTCGATGAACTGATGGATACGGTCGGCTTGGCACAGCGCTTTGCAACGGCTTATCCGCACGAATTGGACGGGGGCCGCCGTCAGCGTATCGGCATTGCCCGCGCACTGGCATTAAATCCGAAGTTCATCGTCTGCGATGAGCCTGTTTCCGCATTAGATGTTTCCATTCAGGCACAGGTTCTGAATTTGCTGAAGCAGCTGCAGATAGATCGTGGAATCGCATTTATGTTTATCACGCATGACATGTCGGTTGTTAAGCATATTTCTCACGAAATTATGGTTATGTATATGGGCCGTGCGGTTGAGAAGTGTGATTCCAAGGAGCTGTTCCGCAATCCCGTACATCCGTATACAACAGCTCTGCTGTCTGCAATACCAATCCCGTCGATTCACCAGGATAAAAGGAGAATCATTATTCAGGGCGAAATCACCACGCCAATTAATCCGAAACCTGGTTGCCGATTTGCCTCGAGATGTCCTTATGCAACAGAAAAGTGCCACGAGATTGAACCCACAATGACAGAGATTTCTCCCGGTCATTATGTGAGCTGCCACCTGAAGGCGAACTCTGAAGCATAAAGACAGGATAAGCGAATGTTAGAGTTAGGAGTGATCATATGTATTATGAAGAAAAACGGCAGTGGATGATTCCGCCTGAGCCGGTTGACGAAGCGGAGATTGCCGATACCGAAACAGCGGATATTGTTATTATCGGCGCCGGCCATTCCGGCATTATCTGCGCACGCAGTGCGGCAGAAGAAGGTGCCAGTGTAATCCTGATTGAAAAGTCTAAACGGGAATATCTGAATGTTTTTGGCCATGAGATCGGCACGTTTAATTCCAAGTATGCCCAGTCTCTCGGTGTGCCGGAATATGATCCGATCGATATGATTCTGGAATATCAGAAACGCAGTTTAAACCGCTGCAACACCGGCCTGATTCGTCAGTATGCCTATCATTCCGGAGAAACCTTTGACTGGTTTATCAGCGCACTGGATCCTAAGTACAAAGAGAATCTTCATCTGTTTATGAACCCGAAGCCGAAGTATTTCGAGAGCGAGCGTCATGGCTATAAGAACTTCATCGGAACCATGATCTTTGATAAGAAGAATAAGGAAAATGGTCTGGCACAGGCAATGAAGGATACGATCGCACTGTTCGAAAAGGCCGGCGGCGTCACACATTTTGCCACAACTGGCTGCTATTTGGAAAAGGACGGCGATCGTGTTGTTTCCGTGATCGCATCAGATGCAGACGGCAAGTATCACCGCTACACCGGAACAAAGGGAGTTGTCCTTGCGGCGGGTGACTTCGCCGCAAATTACGATATGCTTACAGACTTGCTGGATGAATTCTCCGAGCTTTCAGAGAATGTCAAGAAATATAAGGTGCCACGTATGGGCCGTGACGGCAGCGGTATCCGCATGGGTATCTGGGCAGGCGGTCATATTCAGCCTGCGCCCCGCGGCGGTATGTACACCAATGTTGTCGGCCGCGGCGGCTATATGGGCGGCGCTGCATTCCTGAAACTGAATTCCAAGGGCAAGCGCTATACAAACGAAGGCCTGATGGGCTTCTGGGGCGCAGGCCTGCAAGGCGCTCGTCAGCCGGAGGGTGATATTTATACCATTTGGGATGCAAACTGGAGAGAAGACCTTGAGTATCAGGCACCCGATCATCTGGGTGTTGATATCAGCAGTGACTCGGAAATGGCAAATCTGGAGTGTGCAATCAACGAAGCCGTTAACTGCATGCCGGATGGTTTTTACAGCGCACCCGGTATACCAGGCTCCAGACTGGCGGGAACCGTGCAGAAAAAGAGAACCATGCCAGGCTCTTGGAATTACACCATCTATGCCGCAAATACCATCGAAGAGCTGGCGGACAATCTTGGCCTGACCGGAACGGTCAAGGAAAACTTTGTTGCATCTGTCGCCCGCTATAATGAACTGTGCGCAAAGGGACGCGATGAGGACTTTGCAAAGGATTACCGTTTGCTCAGACCGGTCGTCAAGCCTCCGTTTTTCTGCACACCGACTCCGAAAGATGCAGGTATGGTTATGGTTACAGCCGCAGGTCTTGTTGTTGATGAAAACCAGAATGTTTTGGATGATCAGCAGGATCCGATTCCGGGATTGTATGCTACAGGCAACTGCGCTGGTGAGATTTTCCCGGTTCAGTACACAACTCCTGTCGGTGGATCAAGCCTTGGCACCTGCCATGCGTTGGGCCGTGTACTTGGTCTGTATCTGGCCGGAAAGTAATTTTAGTTCAACAGGTCATCTGTATTATTGCAGGTGGCCTGTTGGGATAATTAAAATGGTGAAATAATGTTCCGACAGGGACCAGTTCAAAGTGAGCGAGATTGGTATGTCTGAAGAATTAAATAAACTGCTGAAAAATTATCTAGATAAAATCCGAATTCCGGGGCTGAAAGATGCCGTTATGGGACGCCGCTATTTATCCACCTGTGAACCGCAGCAGGTCGAGGTTAAAGATGAAGAGCATGTTGTCCACACAGCGTGCAGAGCCTGTATTGCCAACTGTGGCTGCATTGCCTACGTAAAAAACGGACGGGTGGTGAAGCTGGAAGGGGATCCTGCGGATCCCATGAGCAAGGGCAGAATGTGTGCGAAGGGGCTGTCCAGCATTAATGCGCTGTATCATCCGAACCGCAATAAGTATCCGCTTGTTCGCGTGGGCGAACGCGGCGGAGGCAGATGGCGCAGGGTTACCTGGGATGAAGCGCTTGATAAAGTCGCTGGGATGCTGATGGATATCTATAATAACTACGGTCCGGAATATGTGTTTGGCAGTACAGGCGGCGGAGGAAATCCGGAGGTCTGGAGCTGCTGCAGATTCTGCAATATTTTCGGTACACCGAACTGGTTTGAACCCGGAAGCGCGCAGTGTTATCTGCCGCGAGTTCTTGCCTGCGACATGATGTACGGAGGCAGCGATACAAGTATTGCGGACTCCAACTGTCTGGAGTTCTATGATGAAGAGAACTGTCCCATTCAGGTTCTTGTCCTGTGGGGCACAGATCCTTCTTATTCCTGTACGGCAAGCGGCGGCCGTATGGTAAATGAGCTGAGAGCCAAAGGGGTAAAGACGATTGTTATTGACCCGCGCCTGACCGCCGATGCGGCCAAAGCAACGGTATGGCTGCCGATTCGACCCGGTACGGATGTTGCTCTTCAGCTTGCGTGGATCCGATATATTCTGGACAACCGGCTTTATGATGAGGAGTTTGTCCTCCGTTGGACAAATCTTCCGTATCTGGTGGACTGCGAAACTAAGTTTATCGTTCATCCTCATGAGGCAACGGATACCATGCCGGCCACCGTTATGGTCTGGGATAAGAAAACTGCTTCCATGCAGGAAATGGAGTACCCGTGGAATGATGAATATGATGTCGAGCTGTTCGGTACACATGAGATAGACGGAAAAATATATAAAACAGGCGCACAGCTTCTTTGGGAGCGCGCCGAAGAATATACGCTGGAAAAAGCGGGCGAGATCTGCTGGCTTGAACCGGACCGCATCGAGAAAGCGATCCGTATCTATACAGACAACACTCCGGGCAGCCTTTGCCTTGGCGTTGCGGCTGACCATACGCAGAACTCGGAACAGGCAGCAATGGCGGCAAATATCCTGGACTTTCTGATGGGCAATGTGGAAAAGCCCGGTGTTGCCATGCAGCGTTTTCGGACCAGCGGGGTGCTTAAGGTTCCAAATTATCCTGTGCCGAAAGCGATGAAGTGCCTCCCGCTCGAACAATATTCCAAGCGGTTGGGTGCAAGAGAACATAAGGGCCTGGCAATCTGGTATGCAGGACATCCGGGGAGTATTCTGGATGCGATCCTGACCGGAGAGCCTTATCAGCCGCGCATGTGGATTGACCGCTCAGGCAATAAGTTCGGCGTTATGGCGGAGGTCGGAAGATGGGCGGAAGCGATTGAAAAGCTGGATTATGTGGTGCATATGTTCACTTATCCGACTTCTATGACTGCTTATGCCGATGTAGTCCTTCCGACTGAAGAGTGGCTGGAAACCGAAATGATCGTAGAGACCTGCAACACACTGGTTGCCCGTCAGCAGGTGGTTCATCTTTGGGAGACAAGGGATGAAACCGTAGTCTGGTCCAACATTGCAAAACGCTGCGGTGAAATGGGACACGAGATGTGCAGAAAGTCCTTCGATCCGGAATTCATGGGTGAAGAACTGGCTTACTGGGATTCCATGGAGGAATTCTTTGATAAGCTCACTCCGGCAATAGGCATGACATGGAAAGAGATGTGTGAAAAATCACCATTCGAGTACATGAGTAAGGAAGAGTGGAAAACATACTATGTTTATCTGCAGACGGACGAGAAGACCGGTAAGCCCAGAGGATTTAATACCGCATCAAAGAAACTGCAGCTTTATTGTGACGGCTATATCACTCTGGGACGGACAGGATATCCGTATCTGCCTGTCGAGCTTCCGCCCGCTGATGAGGATTATGATCCGCTTCCGTACTATATTGAACCATACGAAAGCCCGATTCGGGATAATGAAAACGCAAGAAAGTTCCCGCTGGCAATGACGAACGGACGCCTTCCGCTGTTCCATCATTCAACATTGAGAAATATTCCGGGTATCCGCGAGATGTATCCGGTTCCGGAAATCTGGATCTATCCGGATGATGCAAAGAAATGCTCAGTCGCTTCCGGTGACTGGGTCTGGGTCGAATCCGAACGAGGCAAGATACGTGCCAAAGCCTATGTGACGAAAGGAATCCGGCCGGGCTCTGTTTATATGGAACGCTTCTGGAATCCTGAAACGATAAACACAAAAACACATGGCTGGCAGGAAATGAATGTCAATGTTCTTTCGAGGTCACGGCCTCCCTATAATGATGTGGTAGGAACGCATACACTGCGTGCTTATCAGGTCAGAGTCTATAAAGCGGATAGTGCCCCGGAAGGTGTCTGGACTAAGCCGGATGAATTCAAATCATGGCTGACAGTGGGACAGCATTAACAGAGAGGTAGCAAGATGAGCAAACAATTAGCGATTGTGGTAGAAGTGGACCGCTGCATCGGGTGCAGAGGCGGATGCCAGGTTGCCTGTAAACTTGAAAACGATATTGCGCTCGGCGGTTCAAGAAGCCATCTATACACAATCGGACCGATCGGCACTTTTCCGGATGTGTCCATGTATTTTCTTCCCGTAATGTGCCAGCAGTGTGAAAATCCGAGCTGTGTTGCCGTATGTCCGACAGAGGCCTGCTATAAGAGTGATGAGGATGGCGTGGTCTATATTGACCGGGATATGTGCATTGGCTGTCAAAGCTGCCTGCGCGCATGCCCGTTCCATACAAATTTTATGAACAGAGAGCTTCGGGTTTCGGACAAGTGCAATATCTGCGTGCAGCGGCGTGCAGCCGGCGGTGTTCCGGCCTGTGTGCGCAACTGCGCGGGAAACGCGCTCCATTACGGGGATATTAATGATCCCGATAGTGAAATTTCCAGGATGATTTCCGAAAATGAGGGGCACGTTTACAGGCTGAAAGATGAAGGCGGCAATCATCCTTCGGGCCGCTTTATTCTGAAAAATCTGAAATGGATAGATATGCTTCCCTTTGAGGTTGAAGCGGCGCTGAGAGAGGGGCGATATGATGACTGACCTTTTGATTGAATTAACGAACAGTAGGGAACAGATGTATCGCTTTCTGGGAGGACTTTATATCATGGAAGTGGATGCGCAGCAGCTTCAGCAGATGAAAAAGATGGAATTTGACGAAGCTTCCGTAGCGGGCAATGCTGAAATGGCTGACGGATACAGACTGCTGAAGCAGTATATTGCTGCAGCATCTGCAGATACGCTGGAGGACCTTGCGGCAGATTACGCCAAGGTGTTTCTGGCAGCCGGCGATGCCACAGGAAGAGCGGCGTTCCCATATGAATCTGTTTATGTGGATAAGCGGCATCAGATCAATGGAAGCGCTCAGATGCAGATGCATGCGCTGTACCTCGCAAGAGGCCGGGAGCCTGATCCGAATGTATACCGAACAATGGAAGATAACATCGGTTTGATGCTGGAGTACATGGGGATCCTTTGCGAAGAACTTTCCGGTTTGCTTGCGGCGGGGGATATGCAGAAGGCCCATGATTTGCTGGACGAGCAGAAAAACTTTGTAAAAAAACATCTGGCAAACTGGGTCCCGAGTTTTACTGCAGACGCGGCAAAATATGCAGAGAGGAACTTTTACAAGGGAGTTGCAAAATTGACGGCAGGATTTATACGCCAGGAACAGGAATTCCTGAATAAGGTGGGTGCAGTATGGGATATCGGTTAACGAGGGCCGCTATGGATGACATTTTAAGCGGCATAAGTGCGGAATATCGCATTTATGCCCCGAGGATGAGTCCCCGTACACGAAAGGTTCGGTTTAGCGAGATCAACTCGGTTTCACAGATCGTCACAGACCGTCAGTCCGACTTTTCTGCAAAAGAAGTCTACTATCCTGTTTCGCAGGTTATGTATTTTTTCCGTGACAGCGGTGTGGAAGAGAGCAAATTAACAGACGAACGCGATGTTCTGATCATAGCTAGAGCATGTGACATTAATGCGATCCGCCGTTTGGACAATGTTTTCCTACATAATGGAAATCAGAAAGACCTGTTTTATGCCCGGCTGCGGGAAAAGGTCCATTTTATCCTACTGGAATGCAGAGACGGATTTGAGCATTGCTTCTGTGTATCCGTCGGAAGCAATCGGACAGATGATTATTGTGCGGCAATCAGGATCGACGGCGATCATGTATCGGTTGAAACGAAGAATCATGAAATAGACCGTTTCTTTGCAGGGAAGGAAACCGAAGATTATCATCCGGCGTTCCCGACGAAAAACAGAAAGCAGATCAGAGCTCCTAAGATTAACAGGGATAATCTGAAAAGCGTCAGTGTTCTTGCATTCTGGGATCAGTTTAATGATCGATGTGTTGCCTGCGGCGGCTGCAATACCGTGTGCGGAACCTGCAGCTGTTTTGATACATCTGATGTAACCTATACGCAGGGCGGCAGTGACGGTGAGCGCCGCAGGATATGGTCATCCTGCATGCTGAAAGATTTCACACAGACAGCCGGTGGTGGACTTTCCAGAAAAACACAGGGAGCAAACATGCGATTTAAGGTGCTGCATAAGTTCTACGATTACGAGGCGCGGTTTGCAGCAGGGGAAAATATGTGTGTAGGCTGCGGCAGATGCGACCTGCGCTGCCCGCAGAAAATCTCTTTTTTTGACACGGTGTGTGAACTTCATGATGTGATTGAGCAGGAGGCCGGACATGAGTAATTATCTTACCGATATTATGAAGCCGTCTCCATGCCGAATTCTGAAGATCGTTCATGAGACAAAGGCGGAATTCACATTTCGGGTTGAATTTGACAAGCCCAGCGAACACGGACAGTTCTGTATGCTATCTATTCCAAAAGTCGGTGAAGCGCCGATCTCGATCAGTGGAAAAGGATCCGGATATGTCGAATTTACGATCCGAAAGGTTGGACGGCTGACGGAAGGCGTTTTCAGTCTTAGGGAAGGCGACAATCTGTTTCTGCGCGGGCCCTATGGGCATTTCTGGCCGGTAAATGATTTTGCGGGCAAGGATCTTGTGGTTATAAGCGGCGGCACGGGAATCTGTCCGGTCAAAACACTGCTGAATCATTTCTATGATAATCCAGAAATCTGCAAATCCGTATATCTGATTTCGGGCTTTAAGGATGTCGGCGGTGCGCTCTTCAATGAAGAACGTGAGAAATGGAGCAGGAAATTCCACACGATTTACACACTTGATGATTCAATCGCTCCCGGCTTTGAAACTGGCATGGTAACGGCACATATTGATAAAATCCCCTTTGCCTTGTTCGAGGATTATAACGTGGTTATTGTCGGTCCCCCCGCTATGATGCGTTTTTCCGGCCTGAAGTGTATGGAGTGCGGTGTGCCGGAAAATAAGATCTGGGTGTCCTTTGAACGAAAAATGTCCTGTGCGGTCGGCAAATGTGGTCACTGCAAGATCAACGAAACCTACGTCTGTCTGGAGGGACCTGTCCTTCACTACCCGAAGGCAAAAGCCTTGTTTGATTGAACAGGCAATCATGATTACCAAGGAGGAGTATTATGTCAAATAAAGTGTACACAGCTGAACAGCTTGCGGATAGATGGCTGGATCTTCGTGAGATTCAGAATCTGATTGGCAGATATGCCTATGATGAGCTGTTCAAACGGCAGGGAACCATGTATGCAAATTACTGGACCGCCGAACAGGAACCGGAACTTGTTTTAAACAACGGCGGTTATAAGGGTGCAGAGGCTGTCAAAGGCTGGTATGCTGTTTATGCTGCAAATACGGAAACGGTGTCAGCTCTTGTAAAGGAAATGTTCCCAGATTATCTTGGGAAAAAGAGCAGACAGGAGCTTCATGGAGTGGGCACATGTGATGTTGCCTCCATGTTCTGCCCGGTTATTGAACTTGCAGAGGACGGCAAGACGGCAAAGGGCGCATGGATAGCATGGCATTCCGACAATGAGATATATGAGTACGGACCGTATTCTTACTATGATTACGGGTACCTAGCGGCTGACTTTGTTCGCGAGAACGGTGTATGGAAAATCTGGCACCTGAGAGAGATCAGTGATCTGCGTGTGCCTATGGGGCAGCAGTTTACACAGCCCTGGAATTTTCCCGAGATCAAGCCGGAGTTTGCTGCAATTGCTGATCTGAAGCTGCCGGAACCGACTCATCCCTTTGTTGTCAGAGAGTCCTATTCCGTTGAGCGCGAAACGCAGCCGCTTGTGAAACTGCCGGAACCATATGAAACCTTTGCTGATACCTTCAGCTATGGTATTTGAGGAGGGCGCGAGTATGAAACTGTTTGATAAAAATACTGAGACCGAACTGGAGCGAATCCAGCGCATCTGGGCAATTGAAGACTGCAAGAAACTGATGTATAAATTCAGCTTTTCCATGGTTAACGGCAATCCCGGGGAAACACTTGATACCCTTTGGGTGCGGGAGGAAGAAAACCGCAGGACAATGTCCTATGGCCGCAACTGGGGCTTCTTCTATGGATATGATGAGGTTGCCCGCTGCCTGAAGGAAATCATGAAAGCGCCGGAAAAAGGTTATATGAGCTTCACAAATTATGCCACCTTCGCAATTCAAATGGCACGCGACGGAAAGAGCGCTTACAGTGTCTGGGCGGCAAACCCAGTCGATACATTTGTTCAGGAGGGAAAGACGGTAGGCTGGAAGTCCAGCGAGAAAATCTGGTGTAATTTTATTCTGGAAGAGGGCGGTTGGAAAATCTGGAAGCTGTTTGTTGGCACCGAAATGTCCATTCGTGTCGGCGATACAATTACTGATTACCCCTGTGATCTGGAACCTGATGCGGTTCCGCTTCCGCGTGAACCCCAGTTTGAAACAGCGACCATCAAGTGCGAGGCGTTTACGAACCGCCTCAATTCCTGGGAATTCCCCCCGCTTCCGAGAGAATACGACACCTATGATGCGAGCTTGAGCTGCGGTCCTGATGGACATCCTGTCGCAAAGGAGGCTATATAATGGATAGAAGAAAAATGACGTTGGAAGAAAAGATTCATATTGCAGAAAGCTGTTATGAACTTGAATCGGAGTATGCATTCCATAACTACTACCATATGCGCGACGAGAAGCGTCCTGCGGATGCAACCCATCCCGACGGCTTCGATACTTCTGTTCGCTGGGCGCATTCACAGACAATTGCCGGATCTCACAATTTTGGAGCTACGATCGGCTATTTTAATGCGGTTACAAACTGGACGGCCGGAATGCATAAGGGCCGCCAGATGCGCATTGCACAGATCTGCGAAAAGTATCCGGAAATGAAACAAACCGGCATGTATGGCGGCACTGGTCTTCATCTGCTCGCCAGCGGCGTAATTGAGATCGCAGAAGACGGTATGAGCGCAAAGTCGTCCTGGCTGACCCCCGGTTTGTATGGCTCCAATGTCGATGAGAGCGGAAAGAAAACCGGAGGCTGGGATCACGAGCGCTATGCGGTTGACTGGCTGTATGAAGACGGTGAGTGGAATGTGCTGCATAATATGATCGTCAACGATTTCCACGCCCCTGTCGATGGCATCAATGTCGCTGAAGATGCCTATAATGAAATGATGAAAACAGGCATGATCGAGGGCGGCGACGAAATGGCGCCTCCGGGCATTGGAATTCCAGGTCCTGCTCATATGGGCATCAACCTTGTCCAGCCGGTGCAGTTTGACTGCCGTCCGCCGGAACCTTATCGCACCCTCGGTGAGACCTTTGCATATCTGCCCGTACCCGGACTTGATAAGCGCTGGATCAAAGTATTTGATGTTGAAAGTTCGGAAGAAAAGA
>CAYLPF010000010.1:0-15632 GCA_964385485.1 uncultured Lachnospiraceae bacterium
GAGCCGTGCAGAATCAGAGAAGTGAGGTGCAAAAGATGAATGTCAGGAAAAAGTACAGAAGATTTGTTTGTTTTTTGCTGGTACTCGGCATGATCGGGCTTGGCTGCTGCGGTGTGGAACTGGTTCGGAACGAGATACCGGATCAGATGCAGGTCTCAGAAGAGGAGGAAATCCCCACACTGTTCCACAGTATTTTTGGCGCGATGATAAAAACCGAGAGGAAGAGTAATACATTGTCCTACAGTCTGTTCGGAAAGGTTCCGTTAAAGACTGCGGAGGTGACTGTGACGCCGCGGCAGAGCGTTTATGCGGGAGGAACGCCGATAGGAATCTATCTTGAGACAGATGGCGTGCTGGTGGTAGATACCGGGAGTATAACGCAATCAGATGGGAAAGAGTGCTGTCCGGCAGAAAACATTGTAAGATCAGGAGATTATATTCAGTCGGTCAACGGAGAGGCAGTCAGTACTAAGGAAGAACTGATAGAATGCATTGGAAAAAGCGGCGGCTCGGATGTGGTGCTGGATGTGGAGAGGGCCGGAGAGCGGATCAGACTGCGGCTGCATCCGGTACAGGATGAGAAGGGAGAATACCGGGCCGGTATCTGGGTGCGCAACGATACCCAGGGAATCGGAACCCTCACGTATATTGATGAGAAAGGGAAATTCGGAGCCCTGGGACATGGGATCAGCGATATTGATACGGGTGAAATCCTGGATGTCCGGGGAGGGACTCTCTATGATGCGGATGTGATATCCGTGATAAAAGGGCAGCAGGGCAGCCCCGGCGAGCTGTCGGGCATCATCCATTACAATGAAGGGTACAAAATCGGTGAGATCGAGAGCAACAGCAAAAACGGCATTTATGGGAAGGTCAGCAGCCTGCCTGGACTTGTGCAGGATAAGCAATTGTATGAAACGGCACATAAGCAGGAAGTGAAGACGGGAGATGCAGTGATTCTCTGCTCGGTGGACGGGACATGCAGGGAATATGGGATAGAGATCAAAGAGATCCGGATGAACGATAAAGAAATCAATAAGGGAATGATACTGGAAGTGACAGATGAGGAGCTGCTGGAAAAAACGGGAGGGATCGTGCAGGGAATGTCAGGCAGCCCCATTTTGCAGAATGGACGGATCGTTGGGGCGGTAACGCACGTATTTGTCAACGATCCCACGAAAGGGTATGGGATCTTTATTGAGAACATGCTGGAGCATTAAGACTTCCTGTATCGGACGTTTTTGAATGAATTATTCTGTTCCCACCTTGTACTTTGGGGAAAGTTCTGGTAATATGATTACAGTAAAACTTTTTTGTGGAGGGGGTGGATCATGTATCCTTTGTTGATTGTACGTGAAGAAATCGTCTGTCTGATCATTCTGATCTTTCTTCTGGGCAACGGACGTTTTTACAAGATGGGGAAAGATCTCGGCAGTTTTCAGAGAATGCTGGTCTACGCCATCGGTCACGTAGTTTTTGATATTGTCACTGTGCTGACGGTGAATAATCTGGACAAGGTCCCTGTGTGGTTTAATTTCGCCGCGCATGTGGTCTTTTATCTGTTTGCCCTCCTGTTCTCCCAGGAGTTTCTCTGTTATGTGATCGCGCTGTCTTACAATAAGCGGATACAGAAAAAGGTAAGGTTTGGCTGCATTTGCCTGCTGATGCTATATATCGTCCTTTTGCCCGTTCTGCCTATCGTGTATCTCCAGGGCAATGGCACCAATTACAGTCTGGGCCCGGCCGCATTTGTTGGGTATGGGTTGGCTATGTTTTATTTTGTAAGCAGCGGGATTATCCTGGTTGTAAATTACAAAAAGCTTGAGCCACATGTGCGTATGGCTTTGTTCCCAATGCTGGCTGTGCTGGTAGCGACAGAGAGCATCCAGATCGCGGTGCCTGAGCTTCTGCTCACAGGCGGAGGGATTACCATTGTCACAGTAGGATTTTTCTTTTCACTGGAAAATCCGTCAAATGTGTTTAAACAGAAGCTGCTCATAGATGCCCTCACCGGCGTAAAGAGCCGCCACAGCTACGAGATCGATATCCGGCAGATGGAGGCAGAGTACGCTCTGGATCGGAATGTCTGCTTTGGGATGGCCTTCTGCGATATCAATTACCTTAAGGCGGTCAACGATGAGCTTGGGCATCAGGAAGGCGACGCCTATATCGGCCGCATTGCCCAGATCCTGACAAAGGATCTGCAGAGCGCGGAAAGTATCTACCGTATGGGCGGTGACGAGTTCCTGGCGATATACCGCAACGTGAAAGAGGCAGATATCCATCGGGAGATCGATCAGGTCAATGAGGACTGTGTGGCCGTATCCCGGGAGGTACCCTATCGGATGGGCGTCGCCATAGGCTACGCTGTATCCGGAAAAGAATACGCTACCTTGCGCGATGTACTGCGGGTGGCTGATTATCTCATGTATAAGAATAAAGCCGAATTGAAGCATGCGGCGACCTTCCGGTCAAAGGACGGCCAGAACCTGAATCTGACAGGACTGACAGACCGCATTTTCGATGTTTTTGCTGCAGTAGACGATCAGAAATACCTTATCCTGAGCAACATATCAACCAATGTCTCCCGCTGGCCTAAGGCAGCGGTGGATTATTTCGGCCTGCCCGGTGAATTTATTTTTGACAGCTTCACTGTTTGGATGAACTGTGTCCACCCGGATGATCAGGCAGACTATTGGGCGCATGTCAAAGCTGTGTCCAGCGGGACAAAAACGGAGGATGAACTGGTATACCGTATCCGCAACAGGCAGGGGGAATATGTGTTCTGTACCAGCCGGGAAATCCTTTTAAAGGGCAAAAACGGAGAACCGGATCTGCTCGTATCCGCGCTCAGCTGTGCGGATACAGAACCGGAGATATGATTCCGGGAAAAAACGCTTACAGACAGGTCATTGCGAAGCCTGTATGACAGGGAAAGGGAAAAGATGAAGGTCGTATTACAAAATCTGACAAAGACATTTCCGGCCCGCAGCAAAAGAGAGCGCGGGGAGGTCGTTGCGGTAAACAATTTTAACTTTGAAATTCCGGATGGCAGGCTGATCGGCCTGCTGGGGCCTTCGGGGTGCGGGAAAAGCACGACGCTGAACCTGCTCTGCGGACTGTTAAAGCCCACAGACGGCAGGATTTTTTTCGGGGAGGATGACGTCACTGACCTTCCGGCGGAAAAAAGGGGAGTCGGCGTCGTATTCCAGAATTATGCGCTGTATCCCCATCTGACTGTGAAGGAGAATATTCTGTTTCCACTCCAGAACCTGAAGGGAGCGGATAAGCTTTCAAAGTCTGTGATGCTGGAGAAGGCGTATGAGGCTGCAAGACTGGTTCAGATCGACGAACTGATGGACAGGAAGCCCAGTGAGCTTTCCGGCGGGCAGCAGCAGCGTGTGGCGATCGCCCGGGCGCTGGTGAAACGGCCGCGGGTGCTTCTGCTGGATGAACCGCTTTCCAATCTTGATGCCCGGCTGAGGCTGCAGACGCGGGAGGAGATCCGGAGGATTCAGAAAGAGACGAAGATTACCACGATCTTTGTGACGCATGACCAGGAAGAGGCAATGAGTATTTCTGACATGATCGTGGTCATGAAGGAGGGAGTCATCCAGCAGATCGGAAAGCCGCAGGAGGTTTATGACGCTCCGGCAAATCTGTTCGTTGCGAAATTCCTGGGAACTCCTCCTGTCAATGTTTTCCGGGGCAGGATCCGTGACAGAGAGCTGTGTATAGGCGAAGAGGTGCTGTTTGATGTACAGAATCTCCCGGATCAGGAGGTGTACATCGGTATCCGGCCTGAGGGCTTTATCCCGCGGGAGAATGGCGTGCTGACATGCCGTTTTGGCGGAGTGGAAGTCATGGGACGGGATATCAGCGTGGTCTGTTCTCATGAGTTGTCTGTAAGTCCGGCGATCCGGGCGATCATCCCTGCGGAAAACAATGTGGATCCGGGGCGCCGGGCGATCCGGTTTGATGTCAGGCCGGACAAGGCTTTTGTGTTCAGCGGGAAGTCAGAAGAAAGGATCTGGCCGGAGACAGGGCATCAGAGTGTTTTCGGAGGAAAAAATGGATAAAAAAGGTTTAAAGGGCTGGCTTTACCTTTTGCCGGCGATGATTTTCCTGGTTTTTTTTATGGTATATCCCCTGATCGACGTTTTTATTTATTCCTTTGAAGAGGGATATAACTCCGCGTCCCAGACGTATTTCGGCATCGGGGCTTACAATTATTCTTACGTTCTGCACGATACATATTTTCTGCAGGCGGTGAAGAACACATTTATACTTGTGATCATTACTGTGCCTCTTTCTACGGGGATCGCCCTGCTGATCTCAGTGGGACTAAGTTCCATTAAGCCTCTTAGGGAATTGTACCAGACGGTCTATTTTCTGCCGTACGTGACAAATACGCTGGCAGTGGGACTCGTATTTATGATCCTGTTCAAAAAAACGGCGTATACGGACGGGCTTGTCAACCTGATGATACACTGGTTCGGCGGGGAGTCCATTGATTTTATAGACGGGCCGTACTGGGCGAAGATGTTTGTCCTGTGTTTTTATACGATCTGGGTCGTCATGCCGTTTAAGATCCTGATTTTAACCAGTGCGTTGTCTTCCGTGAATCAGGATTATTACAACGCTGCGAGGGTGGACGGGACATCGAAGTTCCGTATTTTCAGGAAGATCACGCTGCCGATGATCTCACCGATGATCTTTTACCTTGTCATCACAGGCTTTATCGGCGCTTTCAAAGCGTACAGCGATGCGGTAGCGCTGTTCGGCACCGACCTGAATGCGGCGGGCATGAATACGATTGTCGGATATGTCTATGATATGCTGTACGGGAACAGCGGAGGATATCCTTCGTATGCGTCTGCCGCGGCTGTCCTGCTGTTTGCCATCGTGCTGACGATCACCTGTATCAACCTGTTGGTGAGCAGGAAAAACGTCCACTATTCATGATGCCGGGGACAAAAAGCCAGGATCCACATCGTGCCTGCGGGCGTGCGGATGCATGACTTTATGCGGCCGTGAGGTATCATTTGTTATCAGGAGAGATGATCATGGAGAATCCGATCGATTTTGAAAAAACAGAAAGGGCGGACAGGCTGCGGGTAAGGGTGCAGAAGACAGTCACTTACATTTTGCTGACATTTTGGGCGCTTGTGGTGCTGTTCCCGTTTTACTGGATGCTGCTGACCTCGGTGAAAAGCTACGGCGCGTATAATTCCGAGTATATCCCGAGGCTTTTTACGGCATCGCCGACGTTTCAGAATTACGTGGATGCGTTTACCGCTGTGCCTTTGGCAAGGTATTTTATGAATACGCTGATCTTTACGGTGGTGACGACGGGGCTCATGCTTGTGGTGACGGTTCTTGCGGCGTTTGCTTTCGCAAGGCTGAACTTTAAGGGAAAAAATCTTGCATTCATGGCTTTTCTTTCTCTGATGATGATACCGAACGAGCTGGTCATTATCACAAATTTTGTGACGATCACAAACATGAACCTGCGCAACACGTTTCCGGGACTGATCCTGCCGTCTGTGACCTCGGTCTTTTATATTTATCTGCTTAAGGAGAACTTTGAGCAGGTGCCGGATCAGCTGTATTATGCTGCAAAAGTGGATGGGACATCTGACCTTAAATATCTGCTGAAAGTGCTGGCGCCGATCTGCAGGCCGACCATCATTACCATCACGATACTGAAAGTGATCGAATGCTGGAATTCTTACGTGTGGCCCAGGCTGATCACAGATGATGAAGCGTATTTTCTTGTCTCCAATGGAATTCAGGAGATTCGGGAAAACGGATTTGGCCGTGAGAATATCCCGGCGATGATGGCAGCCGTGGTGGTGATCTCTGTCCCGCTGATCATTCTGTTTCTGCTGTTCCACAGGAAGATCATGGCCGGAGTGGCAAGGGGAGGAACGAAGGGATGAGAAGGATATGGAAAAAAGCATTGCTTTTTCTTCTGCTGGCGACTGGCTGCATCCTCATAATGACAGGATGCCACGGCTCAAAGGGGCACAGTACGTTTGAGGTTCCCGACGAGTTAGATGCGTCCGGGAAGTTTGAGATCACCTTCTGGGCCAAAAATGATACAAACAAAACGCAGACGAAGATTTATGAAAAGGCGATTGCTGATTTTGAAGCCCTTTACCCGAATATCACGGTGAACCTGCGGCTGTATACGGATTACGGGAAAATCTACAATGATGTCATTACGAATATTTCCACCAATACGACACCGAATGTCTGCATTACGTATCCGGACCATATCGCGACATATCTGACGGGAGAAGGCAGTGTCGTGCCGCTGGAGGATCTGTTCGCGGATGAAAAATACGGCCTGGGCGGGAGTGAGCTTGCCTTTGACTCTCCAAAACAGGAGGAGATCATCCCACAGTTTCTGGAGGAGTGCCGGGTGAATGGCCATTATTACGCGGTGCCGTTCATGCGTTCGACAGAAGCCTGTTACGTAAATAAAACATACGTGGAGAAGCTGGGATATACGCTGCCGGAAACGCTTACCTGGGATTTTGTCTGGGAGGTTTCCGAGGCGGCCATGGCAAAGGATGAGGAGGGTAATTTCCTGATCAACGGCCAGAAAACGATGATCCCGTTTATTTACAAATCCACGGACAATATGATGATCCAGATGCTCCGGCAAAAAGGCGCGGGGTATTCCGATGACAGCGGGGAGATACAGATCTTTAACGATACGACGAAGGAGCTTCTGTATACGGTTGCGGAGCATGCGAAAACGGGAGCCTTTTCCACCTTCAAGATATCCAGCTATCCGGCGAATTTCCTGAATGCGGGCCAGTGTATTTTTGCAGTGGATTCCACGGCGGGAGCGACCTGGATGGGAACGGATGCACCGCTCTCCGATATCAGCGAGGATAAGCTGGTGGAGTTTGAGACAGCGGTCATGACGGTGCCGCAGTTTGACCCGGAGGATCCGAAGATGATATCCCAGGGCCCTTCTGTCTGCGTATTCAATAAGGAGGATCCGCAGGAGGTGCTGGTATCCTGGCTGTTCGCTCAGTATCTTCTGACAAATGAGGTGCAGATCGCGTATGCGCAGACGGAGGGCTATGTGCCTGTGACGGCGAAGGCACAGTCCTCCGATGAATATCAGGACTATCTGTCCAGATGCGGCGAGGACAATTCGACGTATTATGACGTGAAGATAAAGGCGTCACAGCTTTTGCTGGATAATACGGAGCATACCTTTGTGACTCCGGTGTTCAATGGCTCGGCATCCCTTCGCGATGCCGCCGGGCAGATGATTGAGGATGTTACGAAGTCTGTCAGGCGAAAGCAGGAAGTGGACGATGCGTTTATCGAAACGCTGTATGCGGATGTCACTTCTCTGTACCGGCTGGATCAGAATATGGCGGGAACGTCTGCGGATTCCGGACAGAAAGCGGATCTGGGCGAGCTTCCTCAGACAGCGGTTATTCTGCTTGCTTCACTGGCAGGGGCATGGTTATTGATCCTTTTGTATTTAGCTGTGGGATATATAAAAAAGAAAAAAGAAAAAGCGCGAACAGGAAGGAAATAGCCATTGATTTATTAAGAGTTTGATGTATAATGATTCTGTAATTTCAAACATTCATTTTAAAGAGGAGAACAGAAATGAAAAAAATTACTGCATTATTATTAACTATGTCACTTACCATGCTTCCCTGCAGCCTGGCGATGGCTGAGGAGACTGAGACAGAGGCCGCCGCGACAGAAGCGGCTGAGACAGAGGCTGCTGCTGAGGAAAAATCCGAGGGCGTTATGACCCATGAAGAGTACACTGCAGCAGAGCTTGATACGGAGGTTGTGATTGAAGCTTACGTTCAGGCTAAGCAGTCCTGGTGGGAGGATCAGGCGACCGTTTATGCGCAGGATCAGGACGGCGCGTATTTCCTGTACAATATGGCGTGCTCAGAAGAAGATTATGAGAAGCTTGTTCCTGGTACGAAGATCAAGGTTACAGGTTACAAGTCAGAGTGGTCCGGCGAAGTGGAGATCATCGATGCCACATTTGAGATCGAAGAGGGCGAGTACATTGCCCCGGTGACGGATGTGACAGAGCTTCTCGGGACTGATGAGCTGATCGAGCATCAGAATGAGTTCGTATCCTTCAAGGGTATGACCGTTGAGGCGGCAGGCCAGGATGAGGATGGAAATGATGTCCCGTTCCTGTACAACTGGGATGGCTCAGGCCAGGACGGCGACGATCTGTATTTCAATGTCTCCCTGGACGGAGAGACATATACCTTCACAGTAGAGTCCTATCTGTGTGACAATACAACGGACGTTTACGCGGCGGTGACGGCCCTGGAGATCGGCGATGTGATCGACATGGAAGGCTTCCTGTACTGGTATGAGGGAGTGAATCCGCATATTACATCTGTGACAGCGGCCCAATAAAATCATATAAAAATTGCTCTTTGAGGGACATTTCCGGGCAGAGATGTCCCTTTTCCTGCGCTGCTTAAGAGTAAACTGCATCTGTGAAGGGGCAGGACGGATTCGAACAGAGCTGGTGGATACAAGGGAGAGATAAAAATGAATTTTGATTTAAAAAAAGACGGAAAGAGAATTCTGGTGATCTGCATTGCCGCAGTGATCTCAGCTGCCAACCTCAGGACGTTTGTCAGGGCCGGCGGGCTGTACCCGGGAGGAGCGACCGGTCTGACGATACTGATCCAGCGTGTAGGTGAGATGTTTTTCCATATTGAGATTCCGTATACTGCGATCAATGTATTGCTGAACGCAGTGCCGGTTTACATCGGTTTCCGTTTTATCGGAAAAAAATTTACGCTGTATTCCTGTCTGATGCTTCTGCTTACCGGTGTGCTGACGGACATCATGCCCGGCTTTGTGATCACATACGATACGCTGCTTATCAGTGTATTCGGCGGCATTATCAATGGATTTACAATGAGTCTTTGCCTGCTGATGAATGCCACTACAGGGGGAACAGATTTTATCGCTATTTTCCTGTCGGAAAGAAAGGGTATGGATTCCTTTAATATCGTACTGGGACTGAATGTAGTGATCCTGTCTGTTGCAGGGATCCTGTTTGGATGGGATAAGGCGCTTTATTCGATCATTTTCCAGTATGCGTCTACCCAGGTGCTTCATATGCTTTACAAAAAATATCAGAAGAAAACACTGTTCATTGTGACGAACAAGGCGAAGGAGGTCTGTCATGCGATCCAGGAGGTGAGCAACCATGGGGCTACGATCCTGGAGGGCGAAGGCTCCTACGAGAGATGTGAGAGAGACATTGTCTATTCGGTCGTGTCCAGCGCTGAGTGCAAGCAGGTGATCAAGGCTGTCCGGGCGGTGGATCCGAAGGTTTTTGTGAATGCGGTGAGAACGGAGGAGCTGACAGGGAGGTTCTACCAGAAGCCGACGGAATGATTCCGGTTACTACTGTGATGATTCTGCCGCCGATCAGGCGGCATAGATTCAGGGATGCACCCATCCATGCGCGGTAACACTTTATGCGCAGCGGCGCGCTCAAAGCGCATGGGGGTTTACTATCTGATGAAGGAGGAATTTGCAATGGCAAAAAATTACCGTGCGGAACTTACAGGCGTTTTTGGCGACCCGGTTGACGGGAATCCCACCGGCGCCATGGAGGAAGCCGCATATGCAGCCTGCGGGCTGAATTACCGTTATCTGACATTGAAGGTGACGAAAGATGACTTTGACGACGCAATGAAGGCGATCCATGCGTTCCATATGAAGGGCATGAATCTGACGATGCCTCACAAGATCAATGTGATCCCTTATCTGGACGAATTGTCCAAGGCAGCGCGTATCATCGGGGCAGTTAATACGATCGTGGTGAAAGAAGACGGAAAGCTGTTCGGAGAAAACACGGACGGCAAGGGTTTCGTTCAGGCTCTGAAAAATCACGGAGTGTCTTTGGATGAAAAGAAGGTTGTCATTCTCGGAGCCGGCGGGGCAGCCAGGGCGATCGCAGTGGAATGTGCTCTTGCGGGCGCAGCCTCCGTCACGGTCATGAACCGGACAAAAGCCAGAGCACAGGAGCTGGCGGGTATTCTGAAAGCGCACACAAAGGCAGCGGCAGAGGGCATGGCGCTGGAAAAAGGGCAGAAGATTCCGGAGGATACAGATATCCTTATCAACGCAACGTGCATCGGACTGTACCCGGATTGTGATCAGAAGCCGGATATAGATTATGATACGATCCGCAATACAATGGTAGTTTCGGATGTAGTATTTAATCCGGTGGATACGCTCTTTCTTCAGGAAGCGGCAAAGCGGGGGGCAAAGACGGTGAACGGTCTCGGTATGCTGGCCTGCCAGGGGGCGCTGAACTTTGAATTGTGGACCGGTGTGAAAGCGCCGCTGGAACTTATGGAGGAGACGCTTCGCCGGGAATTTGAAGAATAAATTTTCCGGCTGGACAAAAGCAGAGGACGGCAGGGCGCAGGCTCTGCCGTTTCTGTTGCCATGCATGCGAAAGGAAGCTCCGGTGGAGGTTCCTTTTCGTATGCGGTTCAGCCATGGTTCGACGGCAATCGCAAGCAAAAATTTTCCTTTTTTTCAGACAAATTTGTGCTTTTTCCGTCACAAATCTTTTTTTGAAACGTTATTATTTTTGTACCGTATGCATGAAACGGCAGAAAACGGGGAGATTGCTGTCGTTTTTGCAGGACAAGATTTTCTTGATATCGAGGGCGATTGTTATATAATACAAGTAGTTTTTGTACATGACAATTTTTGGTAAGGAACTGTGAAAAAATTACTTTTCAATAGTGCGCAGGATAGTTCCTAAGGGCCCTCAAAAAATGCAGCGGTGCAACTACAGAATATCATTTCAGGAGAGGAGTATAAAATGGAAAAGCTGAATATTGCAATTGCTGATGACAATGAGAGAATGGTGCAGCTGCTGGATCGGATCGTAAGCAGCGACGAAGAACTGGAGGTAGTCGGAAGAGCCGGAAACGGTGAAGATCTAATCGAGATTATCAAAGAGAAGAAACCGGATGTTGTGCTTCTTGACATTATCATGCCAAAACTGGACGGACTTACTGTGATGGACCGGGTCAATCACGAGCCGAATCTGAAAAAGCCTGCGTTTATTGTAATATCGGCAGTCAGTCAGGAAAAAATGACGGAAGATGCCTTTGATCTGGGGGCAGATTACTATATATTGAAGCCCTTTGACAATGATACGGTGGTAAACAGGATCAAGCGGGTTCGTACAAGACAGATGCGCTCCGCGTCAATGAACAAAAGAGTGAATGCGTATGAGAGCCAGAAAGCGTATATGGAAAATAATCTGGAAACGGATGTGACAAATATCATACATGAAGTCGGGGTTCCCGCCCATATTAAAGGGTACCAGTATCTGAGGGATGCGATTATCATGTCGGTGAAAGATATGGAGATGCTGAATTCTATTACGAAGATCCTTTATCCGACGATAGCGAAACGCCACCAGACGACACCGAGCCGGGTGGAACGGGCGATACGCCATGCGATCGAGGTGGCATGGAGCAGGGGAAAGATGGACACGATCGATGAACTGTTTGGGTATACGGTAAGCAATGGGAAGGGCAAACCGACGAATTCTGAATTTATTGCATTGATCGCGGATAAGATCCGCCTGGAATATAAGAACAGGGCATAAGCAACAGATATGAAAAAACACTTTTCATTACGGAGGAAATGCGTTATAATTTTTGTAATACTCGAATAAGCGGAGGTTCGTATATGAAAAGAATACTTTATGTTGCTTCTGAGGCAGTGCCTTTTATCAAGACAGGGGGCCTTGCAGACGTAGCCGGTTCCCTTCCGAAATGTTTTAATAAAGAAGAATATGATGTGCGTGTGGTTCTTCCCAAGTATATGTGCATGAGCGAAGAGTGGAAGAATCAGATGAATTATGTGACGCATTTTTACATGGATCTTGCATGGCGCTCCCAGTATGTCGGTGTGCTTGAGATGGAGTATGACGGCGTACAGTTTTATTTTATAGACAATGAATATTATTTTTCCGGTTCAAAGCCATACGGAAATATTTATCAGGACATCGAGAAGTTCGCGTTTTTCTCGAAGGCGGCTCTCTCGGCGCTTCCGCTGATCGGTTTCCAGCCGGATATCATTCATTGCCATGACTGGCAGACAGGCCTTATTCCTGTGCTTCTTAAGGATAAGTTCCATGATGGTGAATTTTTCCGGGATATGAAGTCTGTTATCACGATCCACAACCTGAAATTTCAGGGCGTCTGGGATGTGAAGACCGTGCGGGATATCACGGGACTGCCTGCATACTATTTCACTCCGGATAAGCTGGAGGCATACGGCGACGCCAATTATCTGAAGGGCGGTATTGTATACGCTGACGCGATCACGACAGTCAGCGAGACGTATGCTGAGGAGATCAAGATGCCGTTTTACGGCGAGGGACTGGACGGATTGATGCGCGCCCGGTCGAATGTCCTTCGCGGGATCGTCAATGGCATTGATTACGATGTGTTCAACCCGGAGACGGATACACTGATCGAGCACAATTACAATATCAAAAACTTCCGTAAGGAAAAGATCAGGAATAAGAGGGCGCTGCAGCGGGAGCTTGGACTGGAGCAGAATGATTCTACCTTTATGGTAGGCATTGTCTCGCGCCTGACAGATCAGAAAGGCTTTGATCTGATTGCCCATATGATGGATGAGATCTGTCAGAATGATATCCAGATCGTTGTTCTCGGCACAGGTGAAGAAAAATACGAAAATATGTTCCGCCATTTTGCATGGAAATATCAGGGCAAGGTATCTGCAAACATTTTCTATTCGGAGACGCTTTCCCACAAGATATACTCTTCCTGCGATGCATTTCTGATGCCGTCGCTGTTTGAGCCCTGCGGCCTTTCTCAGCTGATCAGCCTTCGCTATGGCACAGTGCCGATCGTCAGGGAGACAGGCGGCCTGAAGGATACGGTTGCTCCATACAATGAGTATGAGGGCACAGGAACGGGCTTCAGTTTTGCAAATTATAATGCGCATGAGATGTATTATACGCTGCAGTATGCGATGAATGTATACTACAATAAAAAGCGCGAGTGGAACAAGCTCATTGACCGCGCGATGGCGGCTGATTTCTCCTGGAACAGCTCTGCAAGAAAGTATCAGGAGCTGTACGATTCACTGTAAGATGATGCATAGTATTCCTCCTTTTGGGACATACTGAGGTGGTAACTCAGTATCCGGAAGGAGGAATTTTTTATGAATCAGATTTCAGAGCTTGACCTTCAGAATCTTCGTCATCTGATTGGCGGATTTTCTACGACACACTGCAAGATGCAGGCATACGCGCAGCAGGCTACAGACCCGGGCGTAAAACAGTTTTTCCAGAAATCCGCGCAGTCGGCCATGGAAAGCAAGCAGCAGCTGATGCAGTTTTTGCAGTAGCCGGAAGAGACAGGAGGAAATGAACATGGATGAAAAAACAATGGTATCGGATACCCTTGCAGGTATCAACGGTGAACTGGTGCGCTATGGCGAGATGATCCCGCAGACAGAAAATACGCAGCTTAAGCAGACCCTGAAACAGTTCCGCAATCAGTGTGAGCAGTCTCAGGAGGAGATTTATCAGATCGCAAGAAGCAAGCAGTATTATGTGCCGGCAGCGCAGGCTACAAGAGAAGAGATTGATCATGTAAAAACGATTCTGATGCAGGGATAAAGCAGAGGAAGCGTAAGGTCAGGCAGAAAAAGCCTGAGCTGGATTGATTTCCGCATGAGAAAAGGATTGCAGGGGTGCAGATACATCTTTGCAGTCCTTCTTTTATGTCATAGGAAACTTTGTCTCCTATGACATAAAAACGCTCCGCGTGGATCGCACTGCGGCGGAGATGAATTATGTCGCTGAGGCGACCCGCCGCAGGCGGAGAATCCTGCAGAGCAGGATTCTATTTTATGGGAATATTTCTCAGGGCTTAAGAAATGCGCACAGGGATAACCCCTTTTTGCGCTCTTCCTTTTTGAACAGCAGCATCACCGCAGAGAATAAGAATAAGGCTGTATAGATGACGATCCCGGTCAGTAACGCGGCAAAAGAGCCACAGAAAAAATCCGGCAGCTTCATTTTCAGCGCTTCCATTCCTGTTCCGGTTACGATACAGATAAAGGCCGGTTTTATAACAGAAGAGGACAGATCAGCACAGAAATGAGTCTGCCTGTAGAGCGTGAACAGTGAGCAGGCAGTGATGAAGGACTGGCTGAGCAGCATTCCGATGAAGTATCCGTCGATCCCCATGTCAGGAACGGAGGTAATAATAAAACAGACGCGGATGAGGAAGGCAATTATGTTCCACAGTGAGGCTGCCGCCGTTTTTCCGAGTCCATGCAAAATACTTACCAGCGTGGTATTTATGTAGAGAAAGGGGCAGAGCAATGCCAGCTTCTGGGTGAAGGCTCCGGCCAGGCTGCTGTGGAACAGCAGACGCCCTGCGTCACGGCCGAATAGAAGAAAGGCTGTCAGGCAGAAATATCCCAGCAAAAGGCTGCCGCGGAAACTGGCGCCTACCGTTCTGGTTATTTCTTTCTCCCTGCCGAGAACTCTGTCTTCGGAGACGGCAGGCAGAAGCAGTGTTCCCAACGCTCCCGTGACTGCGGTGGGGAACATGACAAGCGGCATGGACATACCGGTCAGAGTTCCATATACGGCCAGGGCCTGTGAGGAATTGTGGCCGTATACGCCCAGCATTTGAGGCAGGAGCGCGGCCTCAATGCCCTGCAGGACACAGATCAGCATACGGTTGATGCCAAGCGGCATTGAGACGGAAAGCATTTTTTTCATATCCTGACGTATCAGGTGGAAAAGACTGCCGGGAAGAGCTTTTACAGAACGAACAGCAGTGTTTCCGGGAAGCTCCTGGGACGGCCGTTTCCCCCAAAAAAGATGGTACATACAGAAAAGCGCCGCGGCAAGCTCGCCGGCGACCTGCCCAAGCGCCATGACGGAAGCATCCATGGCGCGTCTGCTTTTCTGAAAAACGAGGCAGAAGAATATTACGGAAACGATGCGCAGCAGCTGTTCTACCATTTGAGAGGCAGCAGAGACGGTTACATTTTTCTGGCCGATAAAGCAGCCGCTTATACAGCCGTGAACGGCGGAAAAAGGGAGAGAAACGGCAGTTATTTTAAGAAGCAGGCTGCAGGACGGTTCCAGCAAAAAGGAGGCGGCGATCCGGGCGGAGCCCCAAAAGAGCGCTGCGCTGCACACAAAGGAGAGGCAAAGGGAAAGCGCAAGAGCACATAGAAGGATGCGCAGGGCCGAACGCCTGTCTCTTTTTGCATAATATTCAGCGGTAAATCTTGATACGGCGGTCTGGATCCCGCCGCAGGAGAGAGCCATACAGAAAGCAGAAACAGGAAGTGTGAGCTGAAACCGTCCGATTTCCGCTGCACCGATCGTACGCGACAGGAATATTTTATAGAAGAAGCCCGCTGCCCTGGTGAGCAATCCTGCTGATGTCAGGAGAAGGGTGCCTCTGAGCAGGTAATGTCGTTGATCCATGTAAAACACCTGTAGGATGATTTGCTCTATTCTATGCGGATTGACCGGTGGTTATGTTACTGTTTTACAG
>CAYLPF010000011.1:0-11937 GCA_964385485.1 uncultured Lachnospiraceae bacterium
CCGGCTGTGAAAACTCCAGATAATAATCCTCAAATCCAGGTCCGTCCTCCAGCGGTACGTTGAAACCCGGATGTCCGCCGATGGCAAAGTACATCCTGTCGGTTCCTTTATTCTCAACGCTGGTTGTCGTCACCAGAGTACTTTCCTTCAGCGTATATGTAATACGGTACGTAAAATCATAGGGATACTGAGCCTTTGTCGCATCATTGCTGTCCAGGCGGAAGGTAATACTGTCACCGCTCTGCGCTTCCACCTGCAGCGTCATGTATTTGATAAAGCCATGTATCTTCATCTCATATCCCTTGCCGCAAGCCGTATATCTCCCCTCTGTCATACGCGCCACATATGGAAAAATGTTCGGCGCTTTATCGCGCCAGAAGGACGGATCCGCCTGCCAGAGATATTCTGTGCCGTCCGCGCTCTTGATGGACTGAAGCTCTGCTCCCGCATCGCTGGCTTCCACCGTCAGAAAACCGTTCTTTATTGTGTAATTCATGCTGATATCCTTTCTGTCAATACTCTGTTCCTGTTCTTTCGCCAAAGGCGGCGCAGGTTCCGGACCTGGACGCCTCATTGCATATGTCAGTCTTTTGCTTCCGGATACTCGTTGCACAGCAGACGGTACGGCGGCTCATCCTCTTCGATCTTCGGGAAACGCCCCATCTCCTCATAGAAACGGTTGTCCGTGTTGTCATCGTTGCACATGGATACCTCGCCGATCAGGACATCGCCTGTACCCGGCTTGATGTCGAAATCATGATACTGGTGCGGCCAGAGCGTGATGCTCTCGCCCGGTGTCAGCTCCACGCCGGTTCCCGCCGGTACGTAGTAGGAGCGTCCGTCAGAATTCACCAGAACATCCGTATCGGCCAGTCCGCCCTCTCCATCATCATTCCATACATGGATGATCAATGTCCCGCCGCCGCGGTTGATGATATCCTCGCTCTTTGTCCAGTGGAAATGAAGCGGCGAATGCTGGGTCTCCTTCAGCATCAGAAGCTTCTCAGCGTATACTTTTTTGTATTTCGGATCGTGCTGATTGCCGTTCCGGATCGTGATGAGGGCAAAGCCCACCTTCTCCCAGTCGCCAAGGCCGTAATCTGTGATATCCCAGCCGAGCATATTGTCACGGATCTCATCGTACTCGTGTCCCTTTGTTTCCCACTCCTCCGGCGTCCAGTTACAGAACGGCGGGAGCGCAAAGCCATGCTCTTTGATCAGAGCCTCCATGTATTTGATACAAGCATTTACTTCAGAACGTTTCATTTTTCCTGCACCTCCAGAATACCCATCGGACATGCTTTCGCACAGATACCGCACGCAATACATTTGGACGCTGCCGGTGAAGCTTCGGCTTTCACCATAACGCCCATCGGACAGACTTCCGCACATTTGCCGCAGCCGGTACACAGCTTCTTGTTCACCATGTAAACGCCCTTGGCATTCTGTTTGATCGCTCCGGCCTCACAGTTTCTCGCACATTTGCCGCACTGGATACATGTTCTCACCGTTGCGTCCCTTCCTGTTATGGAAACGATCTGGATACAGGACTTTGCCGGATCAAACTCTTTGTAAAAAGCCTCTGAGCACGCCCTCACGCAGCTCAGGCATGCCTTACAGGCATCCTTATCCGTTACTACCAGCTTTTTCATATGTATAAATACCTCCGTAATTTTGATATAACTGATTATACCATCAGAGATATTCAGCGTCAATTTTTATTCATCCGGCTCTCTGTAAAGATGCAGCCACGGCACAGAAGCCGGGATCAACGCGAAGTCTTTCCGGTGTATTTCGTCTTTCCTGCCGTCCTGTCCAATCACCAGAAGCCGGTCGGCTAGTGACAGGGAATCTGCAAGGTTCAGGGCCAGGACAACGATCGCGATCCCGTGATTCAAAAGCAGTTCCATCATTTTCCATATTGTCATCCGGTGCGCCATATCCGCGCCTTTAAAGGGCTGAATGCAGAAAACGACTTCAGGCTTTTGCAAAAGGATCCGGGTATAAACAAGCTGATATTTTTGTTTTTCGCTCAATTGGTCGACCGGCAGGAAAAACACATCTTCCCCCAGAATACCCGCGTATTCATGCCGGATATTGTTTCGTATCCGATGTTTCCTCCAGATCGAAGGCAGCCGCCAGGAAAGGCTGATGCAGAGATTTTCCATATAACTCAGCTCCGGAAATATCATTGTCCTGGTCGGAAGTTCCTGGATTACCGCAATTCCTCTGTCTCCGGTAAGCTCTGCTCTTTTTCCGTCCCGCAGGATCCGCCCCAGCCTGGGCTTTTGGTTCCCCATGAGCATCTCTTTTATTTCCCGGAACGCGGCATTGTCAAGGATCTGAATCACCAGGCACTCTCCTTCATGTACAGAGAACGACAGATCTTTCACATATTCTCCTGTGATCCGTTCAAATCCCAGGATTTTCCTGCGTCCTCCGGCGGATTCCTGGAATTTCGCCAGATGACCGCGAACCATGTCAACGTATTCGGTGGTGTAAAGACGGATCGCTTCATCCGCACGCTCCCGGTTTTGAATGATCTTCTGAATGCGCCCATTTACAAGCAGCGCAACACGCCCGCATATTCTGCCGATCTCCTCATGGTGAGGGCTGACATACAAAAAAGAAAAACCCTGCTTCGTATAATGCCGCAGGATTTCATGCAGCTTTTCCACCTCTTCATAACTGATGACTGTCCCGATCTCATTGAGCACGATCAGCCGATGCCCCAGGACCACCGCCCTCAGCAGTTCCACCATGACACGGGCAAACACCGGAAGTTCTTCTACCCGGGCATCCGCAGGGATATCTATACCTATATCCGCCAGGAACGGTTCAAGCTGCTTTCTAAGCACCTCGGTCCGTATGATCTCCTGCCGGAAGCCCTGCCGCAGCACGAAAATATTATCCAGGACGCTCATTTTGCCTACAAGACAGCTCTGTGTTCCGATCACACTGATCCTGTTCGATGCTTTTCTGGGGCCTCTCCAGGAATTCACCGTCTCATTGCCATAATAAACATATCCGTCATAAAGCGGCAGATTGTTTTGCAGCAGCTTCATGAAAGCGCCCAGCCCGTGGCCATCGATCGGGATCATTCCCATGATTTCCCCGCAGTAGATCTGAAGATTAAAATCCTCCAGAAGCAAGACGTCTTTTTCCTTATACGTTACCCGTTCCATCCGGAAAATCTCCTGTTTCATCGCAATATGCCCCGATTCTTCAGTTCTCTGTCGCTCATTACAACGGGGATCGTGATCTCCACATCTGTCCCGTAATTCAGTTGTGAATAGACATGCATTCCATACTCATCTCCAAAAATAAGGCGGATACGGTTATTCACATTGGCCAGGGCGATCCCGCCCTGTTTTTCCTCGCCGGAAGTAACTGTATCCGCAGTTCTCCCGAGCCTCCGGTTCAGCTTCTGAAGTGTTTTTTCATTCATCCCAACGCCATCGTCTGAGATACGGATGATCAGCCGGTTCTGAGTGCGTTCAAAATGGATATAGAGGTTTCCTGTCCCGATCTTCAGCTCTGTTCCATGGATAATACTGTTTTCCAATATAGGCTGCAGCGTCAGCTTCGGGATACGGCAGTTCATGATCTCGCCCCATTCCTCCGGCTCATATTCAATATGAAGCTGCAGGCGGTCGCCGAAACGGTATTTCTGTATCCAGAAATATGTCTCACAATTGTCCAGTTCTTCTTCGACAGATACCAGGTTTTCGACCTTTGTGATCGTATAGCGGAAGAATTTGGCCAGCGCCTCTGTCATGTCAGCCACACTGTCAAGGCCGGCGCCCAATGCCTCTCCCCGGATACTCTCCAGCGTGTTGTATAAAAAATGCGGATTGATCTGATTCTGCAGAGCCAGATACTGTGCCTGCCGTTTATTCAGATCCATTGTCTGCGGCGAACGCACGATCCGATCCACCAGCTCCATCAGCGAACGCATGGACGGAGTCAGAACAGCCGCATCATAATCGATCCCGTCAAAGGAAAAATAACCGTCCAGAAATCTGCCGATCATTTTTTCCTGTTCCTGATAAGGGCGTACGATCCAAAACCAGCCGGCCGCCAGACATAAAACGAGCCACGCTGTGAGAACTATGGCGGGCCAGACAGAAAGAAGGCCCCGGCCGGCAACCACAAACAGAGCCGCTGCCGCCGCCAGCAGGGCCGCCGCCTCGATCAGCGCAAGGCACATTACACGGTTTGAAATGTATTTCAGTTTATGCGTTTCCTTCATTGCGGTATCCTCTTAACCGTACAATTTCCGGTATGTACCCGGCTTAACTCCAACCGTTTTTTCAAACGTATGCGTAAAATGCTTCAGATCATTATAGCCTACCCGGCGGCAGATATCGACTACAGAAATATTAGATTCCCTCAGCAGGATCCTGGCCTGCTCCATCCGTATATTGATCAGGTATTTCGCGAAGCCCTCTCCCTCCGTCTTCTTAAACAGGGCGCTGAAGTAAGACGGGCTCAGTCCTACTATATCGCTGACCTGCTCCAGCGTGATCGGTTCGCTGTAATGATTCTGAATATACTGCTTCGCTTTCCGCACCGGACGGACAGCGTCATTTTCGCGCTGCGCCCTGCACTTTTCAAGATATTCATCCTGGCACCGGAACAATTCCTCCGTACTGCTGCACTGCTCACATCGTCTTTTGAACTCCTCCAACTGCTTTATTCTTTCCGGCATCTGCGTACACGCAGAAAAAATGTCAGCCGCTGAATCAACCAGTTCAAAAATTTCCCTGCCGCGCATATCCTTTACACAGCGCACCTCATCCAGCAGATGCTTTACCGCAATATCTGCCTGATCCGTACTCAGCAGTTCCACCGCGCCTGCCACTTCCCGCAGATATCTTTCCAGCGCTTTATTCTCCTGCGCCGCACATGGTGCTCCCCTCTGCTCAAGCAGCCTTCCGGTCCCTTTCACGATCCTGTCCTGGATCAGCACAGACGCCTCCCTCATCGATTCCTGAAGCAATTCCGGTTTCTCAAATGCGCCTCCCGCAGACATGGAAAAGCTGACCGGGTCAAATAATTCCCGCTGCAGTTCCATCTGGCTTAAGCATCCCTTCAATATCTTCCGTATTTCCTCCTGCCGTTCGCGGGCATAGTTCATGATCCCGACACAGGAATAGTCCTTGATAACAGAGATCATTTCAAAGCACTTTGCTTTCAGGCCTCTCTCCAGAACATTTTGTGCTTTTTCCATCAGCGCCAACACCGATGAGTCACTCAGTGAGTCCTGCGCACAGTCCATTTTCAACCAGAACGCCTGAAATATTCCCGGGCGGACCTGCAGGTAATAAGACTCCTGCAGCGCCTGCATGGAAAGCGGCACATCAGGGCGTTCCAGAAGATCCTGAAGAAAACGGTGCCGCATGCGGTACGTATCTTTTTCCGCTTTTATGCGCAATTCTTTTTTGTCCTGCTCATCTTCTCTTCTGCTGCATATCCGCTGTTTCATCTTTTCCAGCGTTTCTGTGAGCTCCGCTTTGCTTATCGGCTTCAGCAGATAATCTCCGACTCCGTATTTTATGGCCTGTTGTGCATATTCAAAGTGCGCATATCCACTGATCACGATGATTTCCAGACCGCTGTTTTTTTTCTTCAGGCGCTGTATCAGTTCCATGCCGCTGATGCCGGGCATCCGGATATCCGTGATCAGAATATCCGGCTGGAGTTTTTCTGTCAGTTCTTCCGCTTCCAGCCCATTATGGGCGAAACCCGCAAGCTCCAGCCCCATCGCTTTCCAGTCTATCAATGCCCTGATCAATTGACAGATACGTTCCTCGTCATCTGCAATCATTACTTTTATCATTACACATCTCCGTTTTTTCTGGTTCCAACTGGTACGCTTTGCAGACAAGCGTAACACATTTTTGCGCTGAATTCAAGAAACCGCCGGACATCAAACCGGCGGTTTCATTTTTTTATCACATAAATAATTTTATTCGTTTTATTCTGTGATCTCTTCTGTAGTCTCTTCTCCCGCGGCTTCTTCTTTTGTGATCACAGATACGCCTGTATCAACAACTTCTCCGCCAAGGTCTTCTCCATTGATTGCTTCAACTGCAGCCTTAACGCCTTCGGAACCCATAACATCCGGATTCTGGGCCATGGTGCAGAATAGATAGCCGTCATCGATCAGGTTCAGGATCGCGTCGGATTTATCAAAGCCTACGCCAATGATATCCGCATCTCCGGAAGCCTTGATCGCATTGCCTGCGCCTGTGGTGGAACCCTCGTTACATCCGAAGATACCAACAACGCCCTGTGTAATGTAGTTCTCTGCGATACTCTGGGACTTGGCTGCGTCGCCCTCGCCATACTGTGTTTCCAGCAATTCAAAATCGCTTCCCTCAAATGCCTCGCGGAAACCTTCTTCACGGCACACGGTAGAGTTTGTAGCCGCGTTTACATTGATGATACCGATCTTTCCTTCTGTTATACCCTTTTCTTCCAGAGCCTTGAGCATTTCCTCGCCGGCAGTTTTTCCGGCTGCCGTATTATCCGTAGAGAAAGTAGCCTCAGCCTCAACATTTGCCGGAGAGTCAACGTAAACGATCTTGATACCTGCGTCTACCGCTTCCTGCAGGGCAGAAGAAATCGCGTCCGGCCCGTTTGCAGCTACCAGGATCGCCTGATACCCGCCCGCTACCGCATTGTTTACGCATTCGATCTGCTGTGCGTCGTCCTTTGTATTCGGAGCCATAAAATCAACGGTTGCTCCAAGCTCCTCAGCCGCTTCCTGTGCGCCTTCATTCAGAGTTACCCAATGCTGGTCAATAGAGTCCATTGTGATCAGGGCGATTTTTTCTCCCTCGGCTGATGCGCTGATCCCTGCCATGGAAACCGCCAGCATGGATGCCGTACAAAGTACTGCTAATGTTTTTCTTGTCATTTCAGAATCCTCCTTTTTTCAATATTGTCTTTATAACTATCCGCATTCATACGGGGTAGTCCATCATTATTTTGCTTTCTTTTTGCCAAACTGTCCGCTTCTTACCACAACGTCCAGCAAAACCGCGCCTACTACGATGATGCCGATCACAAGGCGCTGGATACCAACCTGTGCTCCGATCATGTTCAGCCCGTTTTCCAGCGTCTGCCATACAGACGCGCCCGCCAGAGTTCCCAGAAGGATTCCCGTCCCTCCAAGAGGCGACACACCTCCGATGACGCCGGCTGCGACGCCGTACATTTCATACATATTTCCAGCTTCCATATTGCCCATACCCGCCTGCGCACAGAGGATCAGTCCCACGAAACAGGAACAGATGGAACTGACAAGATATGCCTTTGTTGTGGTCCCCACAATATTAACTCCGGAAAGCTTCGCCGCATCGATGTTAGAACCTATAGCGTAAATATGGCGCCCTGTACGTGTCTTTGACAGTATGAAAAAGAATATTACGAACACAATCATTGCGATCCAGAAGGTGTTGTAAACGCCGAGCGTCTTCCCATAGTAGAAAAAGTTCTGAAACCTGTCTGCCGCTTCCTTTCCGATCCCTGTCGCGATCGCGTCTGTGTTCCGGTTGCTGTTTACCATATATGCGACGCCTCTTGCCACAAACATCGTACCCAAAGTCGCGATAAACGGCGGCAGCTTAAATCTGCCAACGAGATAACCGTTCACAACGCCGACAGCCAGACAACTCACCAGCGCAACAAGGATCGCCGGCAGCGGGCTGACCCCTTTCGTCATCATAGTGGCGGAAATCATGGCGCTCATACCGACCATGGAACCAATTGACAAGTCAATATTGCCTGTGATCAGGATATAACTCTGGGCAATGCCGATCAGAAGATACTTCGACATAGAACGCAGAAGATTCAGGATATTCTGCCCTGAGAACACGGTCGGGTTGATCAGGCCAAATACTATGTAAATAATGATCAGGCCTGCGAATGCAGTCAAAGCAGCTCCCATACCCCTGACATTGAGAATCCTTTTCAGCGGGCTTTGATTTTTATTATTCATTTGCTCTCCCCTCCATTTCGAAACTGCCTGTCTTCTTGTTTTCAAAGGACGTCGCCAATGTCAGGATCTTTTCCTGTGTCGTTTCTTTCGCCATGACTTCACCGGTGATCCTGCCTTCGCACATAACGATAATGCGGTCCGCGATTCCCATGACCTCCGGCATCTCCGAAGATACAAACATAACGGCAATTCCCTGCTTCTTCAGTTCATTCATCAGATTGTAAATCTCAACCTTCGCTCCTACATCGATACCTCTGGTGGGCTCATCGAAAATAACCACCCTGGAATCCCTTGCCAGCCATTTGCCGACAACAACCTTCTGCTGATTGCCGCCGGAAAGATTGTCCGCGTCGATCTCTATATTCGGTGTTTTTATCTTCAGGTCGCTCACCGCTTTCTCACACAGCTTCGTCTCTATTTTACTGTTAACAACGCCAAGCCTGCTGCACACCCAGTCCAGATTAGGCAATGCGAGATTGTGACGGATGCTGAGCTTTGTGCAAAGGCCATCCTTCTTTCTGTCCTCCGGCGCGAGAACGACTCCGTGCCGGATCGCATCCATCGGGCAATTGATCTTCACTTCTTTTCCGTCCACATATATCTCTCCGCTTTCCTTCGGATCAACGCCAAAAATCGCCCTCGTCGTTTCTGTCCTCCCCGCGCCCATCAGGCCGGCGAACCCGACGATCTCGCCTTCATAAACAGAAAAATCAATATTCCTGACCATTCTGCCGGCGTTCAGGTTTTTCACTTCAAATACTTTCCGTCCTTTCGGACATTCCACCCGCGGGAATTTTTCCTTGATCTCATGTCCAACCATATTCGAAATGATCTGATCCATCGTTATATCTGAAAAATTTCCTTCCATAATATATTGGCCGTCCCGCATGATCGTCACGCGGTCCACAATATTTTCCAGTTCTTCCAGCCTGTGCGATATGTAGACGATCCCATGCCCTTCTGACTTCAATTTGCGGATAATACGGAACAGATCTTCGATTTCCCTGGCTGTCAGCGAAGAAGTCGGCTCATCCATGATCAGTATCTTTGCGTTGACAGACAGCGCTTTCGCGATCTCCACCATCTGCTGCTTCGATACAGGCAGATCTCCTACCGTCTGCCTCGGATCGATATCGATCTTCAGATCATCCAATATTTTCGCCGCTTCTTTTTCCATCTCTGAATTATTCAGCGAAAATTTTCCCTTAATCTCCCGGCCCAGAAACATATTCTCAGTTACAGACAGGTGGCGGCACATATTCAGTTCCTGATGGATGATCGCCACGCCTGCCTGCTGCGCCTGTTTCGGCGTCAGATCGCCATACTCTTTTCCAAAGATCTCCATGGTGCCGCTATCTCTCGTGTATACACCACTTAAAATCTTCATCAGGGTGGATTTACCTGCCCCATTTTCTCCAAGCAATGCCATGACTTCACCGGCGCGCAGCTCAAAATGTACATTGTCCAGCGCCTTTACACCAGGAAAGCTTTTGCTTATATTGTCCATGGAGACAATGACTTCATTCATTTCATCACCCTTTCTTTATGAATCGTCAGATTATACAACATTTTTTCTGATTCACGTATTCTATACATTTTTTAAATGCCCTATATTTATTATACACTGATTGCTTTGTGCAAAAAGATGGGGAAACTTTTGTTTTTCAGGGGGTTTTTTATGCATTTTAAAAGACTGTCATCCTTTCGGACAACAGTCTTTTTCTCAACGGTTTATTTCTCCAGCCTTACCGCCACAGCTTTCCAGTTCTCTCTCGGAACATAGCAAAGCGTGCCTTTTTCAATCCGGATTTCCGCCTCAGTATCGGAATACACCTGCGCTGCTTTTTCCGGCGTACCCTCCGGCAACGGAATACAGATCTCTTCCGGGAGCACGCCGCCAAATGTATGGATCGTAAGATACGCTGCCAGATCCGCAGTCCGCAGCACCGCCTGCCAGCCCTCGGGGTGACGCATGCTCTTTATCCGGCTCCCGAACAGATAGGACTGGCCGTCCGCGATAACAGGTACGATTTTCCTGTAAAAATCCATGCCTGCCTCCAATACAGACCACTGCTCTTCTGAAAGCCCCAGAACGTCTCCTGAAATGCACATACGCCCCAGGAATGTACTGCTGACAGAGTACACAATGCGTTTCAGGGAATCTGTCTCGCGGATGACCGCCCAGATCTGGCTCTGCTGCGGCAGGATCACACGGTGCAGCCACCCTGCAATGATCGGTATCTCCACGCACTCATGGGCATCGGAAAACGACGCCATGCTGCACCGCTTCATAAAGCCGGGTTCCAGCCGGTGCCCGCCGGAAGCACAGTTCTCCAGGACCAGTCCCGGTACCTCCCGGACTGCTTTTTCAAAATACCGGTACGTCTCCTCCATATTCTGGCGCAGCGCTTCCCCGGGGGATTCCTTTCCGTCCATACCGATCCCGATCTCATCATTATAATCGACCTTCATATATTCGAAGCCGTATTTTTTCAGGGTCCCGATGACTTTTTTATCGAGATACTCCTGCACCCAGGGATCTGTCATATCCCAGAAGCGCCTGCGGTTCGTCGTCAGGACAGCGCCATCCCGCTTCAGCAGGTGCGCTTCCTCATGGTACGCCCTCGCAGCAGGACCCACGTTCTCAATTTCGAACCAGATGCCCGGCTTCATCCCGGCCTCCCGGATCGCCTGCACTGTTTTCTCCAGCCCCTGCGGGAACAGCATATCGGAGACCTCATAATCTCCCATCCCGATATCCCAGGGTATGCCGTCCTGCTTATACCAGCCGCAGTCAATGACAAAATACTCAAATCCTTTGCCCTGGATCGCGTGCAGGATCTTCTGTATATTCTCATGCGATGGGTTTCCCCATGTCGTGCAGTATTCATTAAAGATGACCGGCAGGTGTTTTTCACTCTCCGGAATATCTGCCAGCGCTTCCTTCCCGGCGTCCGTCAGCCGCTTCGCCATCACATCCAGAGAGGAGGTACGGCACACAGTAAGGATCGCCTCCGGCGTAGTGAAGGATTCCCCGGCTCCGATCTCTTTCATCCAGTGTCCGAATTCCCGGTCCGCGATCCCCCCGTCTATCGCAATGTTGTCATCAAGGCGGTAGATCTCCATCTGCCATGAGGAAGGCGACTCAAGCTGCGCTCCCCAGAAAACGTGGTTTGCCTGATCCTCAATGGCCAGAAACGGAAAATACCGGTTTACCGGCATCGAACCGATGCTTCCGAACCTCTCGCACCGGACCGCTTCCCTGGTCCATGATGTTTCAAGCTGGAGTTCTTCCATAGACTGGCTCTCCAGCCGTCCCTCTTCGCTCCACCGCCCCCGGATCCGATGCACCTGTATCTGGTCATGGCAGTCCCCGGGAAGCCAGGGGGAAATATTCTGAAGCGAAAAGCTGCTCAGAAGCTCCAGCTTCACCGTCTGCTCACTCTGGTTCCGGAATGTCGTGCTGCATCTCACATAGGGAGTCCCTTTTTTCCATCGCAGATGATGTACCGTTTCGTATCCGCGCTCATCCTGCAATACCGTATCCACCGTGACCGCGGTTCCGTCTTCGCTCTTCCGGGAACTCTGGCCTGCATACCGCAGACGCTTTACCGTTCCGCCGTCCCTGAGCGTCTGTCCCTGGGCATAGGCTCCGTTATACAGATCTCCCGCAAGCTTTACCTGGATCAGGCTGTCTACCCGTGACTGTTTTTCGCCCGCAGCACTCCCCCGCATGTCCGCAGGGTAAAGCAGCAGCCCCGTATTCCGGGACTCATCTGTTTCATAACAGGCGATCATGTCTCCCAATTGATATTCCTGTAAAATTGTCCGCATTTGTCTGGTTCCCCTTTCTATCATGCAGCAAAGGCAATACCGTCAGCCCTTCACCGCGCCAACCGTCATGCCTTTGATAAAATATTTCTGAAGGC
>CAYLPF010000011.1:12037-15573 GCA_964385485.1 uncultured Lachnospiraceae bacterium
CGTCAGCCCTTCACCGCGCCAACCGTCATGCCTTTGATAAAATATTTCTGAAGGCTCATAAACAGTATGGCGATCGGCAGCACAGAGATCACGATCGCCGCCATTGCCGTCGTATAATCACTGGACTGCGCAGAAAACAGGGAGGATATCGCCACGGTCAGCGTCTTGAGCTGCTTTTTGCTCACGTACAGGCTGGCCAGCAGATAATCGTTCCAGATCTGGAAAGCCTGCATAATGATCAGCGTCGCCATCGCAGGTTTCAACAGGGGAAGAACCACTGTAAAATACGTCTTGAAGATGGAACAGCCGTCGATCCGGGCCGCTTCTTCCAGCTCTACCGGCACTGTACTCATAAAGCTCGTCATCATGAATACGCCAAAGGAAATTCCCGTAGCCACATACATGAAAATAATCCCGTATCTCGTATTTGTGAGGTTCAGCTTATATCCGATCGTATAGATCGGAAGGAAAAGCGCCTGATAAGGGATCAGGATACCAATGATAAAATAAATGTAAGCGAACTTGAAAAACCTTCTTTTACATCTTGCGATCGCCCACGCCGTCATACCGCACAGAAACGCCAGGATCAGGACGCTCAGGGCAGTATACAGAAACGTATTTACAAAGGTCGCCTTTAAATTCAGCTTATCAAAGGCTTTTATATAGTTATCGAAATTCAATGACTGCGGAAGGGACAACGGGCTTCCCAGGTACAGTTCCTTTTTTGTTTTGAAGGAATAATTTACAATGATAAAAAGCGGCGCAAGAAACAGAAGCGCCAAAACGGTCATCACAACCTGTACTGCAAAAGTCGTCTTTGTGTAAGGCGCATCTGGTATCTGCTCCGTTTCTTTTTTCCTTTTCAACAATTTTCCCATTACTGCTGCACCTCCCTGCTCTTAAGGCTCTTTACCTGTATCAGCGCGACCAGCAGAAGCACAACTACCAGCGTTACGGTCATGGCTGAACCATATCCGTACTGCCTGCCGTTGATCGCCGTCGTGTACGTCTGGTAAATGATCGACGTGGACGCCCGGCCTGGGCCGCCCTTCGTAGAAGATACCAGAAGGTCATACACCTTCAATGATCCTGTCGTAATACCTACCACGCAGATCGTGATGGAAGGCGCCAGCATCGGAATCGTCACATGGAAAAACCGCTTTACGGCGCCGGCCCCGTCCATTTTTGCCGCTTCATACAGATCTCCCGGGACAGACTGAAGCCCTGCCAGATAAATGAGCATCCAGTATCCGATCCACTGCCAGTTGTTTGCGATCAGAAGGCCGGACAGCACGGTATCGCCCTTTCCGAAGAGTCCAAAATCAATATTGGTCCCAAGGAAATCATTGATCGCAGGCAGTACGTTTGAGAACATCTTCAGCCATACGAAACCGACAATGATCGAGCTGACAAGGCATGGGATAAAAAACGCCGCCCGGTAAAACTTCTGTGCCTTTATCCCGCTGTCCAGCGCCACTGCAAACAGCAGAGCCGCAATATTCTGGATGATCGTATTGCCAATCGTAAATTTGATCGTAAACCACCATGCGCTTCTGAATTCTTTATCCTGAAACAGTTTTATGTAGTTGCTCAGCCCTACAAAGGTCTTCTCCTTCGACATACCGTCCCAACTCGTCAGTGAATACCGAAAAGACAGAAACAAAGGTACGATCAGGCCGATCGTAAAAATAATGATACCCGGTATGACCATGATCAGATACTGCTTATACAGCTTCTGTTCGATCCCTCCGCTGTTCTTCTTTGTCATTGTATTTCCTCCTGAATTCATACAATAGGGGGCTGTTTACAAAACAACCCCCTGCCTTCCTTTACCTCTTTATTTTTCTGTGGATCAGTTCGCGCTGCTGCTCTCCACTCTTCCGTCTGATGCGGCAAGGCACTCTTCGAATGTCTCATCACCCTGCAGCCATGCAGCGATATCTTTTGCGTTCTCTTCCTGGAATCCGCCCCATACAAGCTGATTGTTGCCCAGAGTTACATCCACGATCATATCATCTGCTGCATACTGGTCAATGTCTGCCTGGCTCGGATTCGTGAAAGTCGGCGTAACATCCTTCAGCATCGGAGCTGTCTTTGTATAATCATAGATCTCCACTGCCAGATCCTTATTGGATGTCATAACATCGAGAACTGCGTTCACGGCATCCTGATGCTCGGTCTCGGCGCTTGTCATGATTGTGATATTCGGCTCAAAGATCAGTTTGGAATCGCCTGTCTGGTTCGGGAACGGGAAAATACCAAAGTCAAACTCTTCATCAATATCAAGGAAGTTCTGGATCGACCAGGAACCAGAAACCTTCATCGCCGCTTCACCAAGCACCATCTTGGCGTCGCAGTCTGTCTGCTCTGTTGAGAAGGTATCCTCAAAGGTGTTGTCGAAAATCAGTTTATTGTACTGATAAGCTGTCTGTGCAGCCTCATCCTCTGAGAAGCTCACCTCGCCCGCGCGGAATTTATCTCCCCACTCTGCGTCATTGTTGAATACATCGTTCATCATAAACTGCATCGTCACATTTCCGATCGACCATGTATCTACCATATGGCTTGCGAAAGGAGTGATCCCTTTTTCGTTGCAGTCGTCAATGATCGCCTGAAGCTCTTCCTGCGTTGTCGGAACTTCCCAGCCATTCTCCGCAAACATTGTCTTGTTGTAATAAACGCCCTGATACAGCGCATTATAAACCATGCCGTATGTCGTACCGTCAACCGTCACATTCGTTCTCGCCGCATCCAGGCCTCTCGCAAGATACTCCTCATCGATCGGCGCCAGAACGCCCATCGGCGCGTATGTAGCTACATCCTGCGCCTTGCCGATCATGATGTCCGGAAGCCCTGACTGCAGATACTGCTGCATCTTCGGCTGGAAATCATTTCCCCAGTCCACGCACTCCCACTCCAGCGTAACCCACGGATACGCTTCAGCAAGCGCCTCATCGATCATATCCTCGATACCTGCATCTGTCGTAGACTGTCCCGCCAGCACCGTCAGAGTCACCGGCTCATGCTCTTCCGCAAATGCTGTCATACTGCTTCCCGCCGCCATGGACGCTGCCATTGCGCAGCAAAGAACTGTGCTTATCATTTTTCTGTTCATGTTGTACCTCCTTATAATCCGTTTTTTAGATATGTCCATTATACGGATTTCCAGGATGCGGCAGGTAGTCTTTTTTTGACCGGTCAGCTTGTTCAAATTTGTAAATGACGCGATGTCAGCGCATCGCCTGCTTCCGGAATTCGCTGGGGCTGATACCCTCCACCCGCCGGAATACCTTGTTAAAATACGTATAGTCGTCGTATCCCACCATAAAAGCGATCTCGGTCAGATTGCTCCTGCCCTTACAGATCAGCTCCTTGGCCTTGTCGATCCGCGTTTTCGTGATAAACTGCAGAAGATTGATCCCGGTTTCTTTCCGGAACATACGGGAGAAGTAGGAACTGTCTACGTGATATTTTTCAGCAAAGAACCCCAGTGAGAGCGGCTCATAGTAATGCTGCCGTATGTATTCCGCGGCCTG
>CAYLPF010000012.1:0-14849 GCA_964385485.1 uncultured Lachnospiraceae bacterium
GGACTGGGCGTCGGACTGCTGCCAGCCTCAGCGCTGCCCCTCGTCTCTGCGCCGAATGGCACCACGAGCCTGCCCCACGTCTCTGCACCGACTGGCACCACGAGCCTGCCCGCCGTCTCTGCGCCGACTGATGCAGCGAACCTTCAGATCCGCCGTTTTGATGACCCGACGCTTTCCACAGAGATCGCAATTGCATGCCGGTCGGGAAAGCATCTGACGCGGCCGGCACAGCTGTTCCGGGAGTTTATCATCACGCAGTCCAGTCTATCGACGCCCCAAGCTCTCCCGCCAGGTTAGTCTTCATGACTGCCTGTACCTTACTGGTATCATCATACTGTCCAAGCGCCCACATCAGCTTTGTGATCGCTGCCTCCGAGGTCATGTTGCCGGTCTCGATCACGCCGCAGTCCAATACCTGCCGCCCCACCTCATATACCGTAAAATCACTGCCCTCGTACAGGCACTGGCTGCCAACCGCAACGACCATGCCGTCTTCTATGGCTTTCCGGATCGCTCCCGTCAGATTCCGCTTTTCAAAGGGCAGCCCGCCAATGCCGAAGGCTTCCACATAGACGCCGCGTACTCCCATCTGCTCAAGCTTCCGGAAAATATCCGTGGAGATGCCCGGAAAAAGCTTCAGCAAGAATACATCCGTGCTGAATCTGTTTTGCAGCATACAAGTTTTCGCGGCGCTAATAACAGCAGGGTTCACCACAAGGCCGCTGCTGTTGATCTTAGCCGCATATGGATAATCGATGCTCTCAAACGCGTCAAAGCTTCTCGTCCGCACCTTGCTGGCTCTCGTCCCGAGGATGATCTTGCGGTTAAACGCCACATACACGCCCGGGCAATGGCTTGCCGCCATATGGAGCGCCGCCCTGCAGTTCTCCGTCGCATCCGCAATGGGATTTTCAATGGAAACCTGGCTTCCTGTCAGAACCACCGGGATCTCAATCCCCTGTAACGCAAAGGACAGCGCACTTGCCGTGTAAGCCAGCGTATCTGTCCCATGGATCACTACGATCCCGTCATAATCCTTTCGGCGCTCAAAGATCCGGGCCGCAAGCTGTGCCCATTCCTCCGGCTGCATATTCGAACTGTCGAGCATGAACATCTCCTCTGCATCCACTGAAAAACCGGCAGTCAGCCCTTCTATCTTATCTAAAATATCATTTCCATGCAGCCCCGGCGATAACCCATTGTCACTGCGCGAGGATGCCAGCGTACCACCTGTACTGATCATCAGAATCCTGTTCATAAGCTTTCTCCTTCTGGGCGCACTTACTGTTCACAATTTCTCCCCCGCCGCGCCACAGGCCGCCTGGGCCGTAACCAAATTTCTACTTGAACGGGCGTCCTCTATCGCATATAATAAGCAATGTCGGCGCAGCGGCAAAAGCGGATAAGCCCTGTCCGGTTTTCACTGTATCCGGACAATGGCAGAAGAAACAGCGTCTGCGCTGTATGGATACAAATTTACAGAAATACGGTCGATAAAATTATGTCTGCAAAAATGGAAACAGCGGACCTTGCTTCCGGTCCGATTTTTAAAACACTGGTGGAGCTTGCTCTGCCGATCATGGCCTCCTCCTTTTTGGGGACGGCATACAGTATCACAGACATGGCATGGATCGGGACGCTCGGTTCCAAAGCCGTGGCCGGGGTCGGCGTGGGCGGAATGTTCGTCTGGCTCTCCCAGGGTCTTGTCACTCTTGCCCGCATGGGCGGACAGGTAAACGCCGCACAGTGCTGCGGCCGCAAAGATTATCAGGAGGCCCGCAGCTACGCCTCAGCATCACTCCAGCTTACCATCATATTTGGCATCCTGTTTGGGGCAGTCTGCCTGATCTTCACCCGTCCCCTGCTGTCCTTTTTTAATTTAACTGACACAGAAACATACGAAACAGCCCGCCTTTATATGTCGATCACCTGTGGGCTCATTATTTTTTCCTATCTGAATTATACGCTGACCGGGCTTTACACTGCCCAGGGTGATTCCAAAACTCCGTTTAAGGCCAATCTCGTGGGACTTGTCTGCAACATGATCCTTGATCCTGTGCTGATCTTCGGCATCGGACCGTTCCCGAGGCTTGATGCCACAGGGGCTGCCATCGCAACAGTAGCTGCACAGATACTGGTACTTGCGGTCCTGAGCCTTGAAGTCCTGCGCAGCCGACAGGATACAAATATCCTGAAAAACAGGCGCTTTTTATGCCCGGTTCCGGCAAGATATTACCGCTCTATCGGCAGAATCGGTATCCCTTCCGCGCTGCAGGGAACTATTTACAGCATGATCTCCATGGTGCTGACCCGGATGGTCTCCGGGTTCGGCCCCGGCGCCATCGCCACGCAGCGGGTTGGCGGCCAGATCGAGTCTCTGTCCTGGAATACGGCGGACGGCTTCGGCTCGGCGCTGAATGCCTTCGTAGGCCAGAATTACGGAGCCGGAAAACCGGAGCGGATCCGCAAGGGATACAACATGTCCCTGAAGGTGCTGATCCTTTGGAGCGCACTTATCTCAGCTGCTTTCATACTGGTTCCCCGCCCGATCGTCCGCCTTTTCTTTTATGAACCGGATGTCATCGATACTGCAGTCGGTTACCTTATGATCATCGGGGTCGGCGAAATCTTCATGTGCATAGAACTGATGACAATCGGTGCGCTTTCCGGTCTGGGAAAGACAAAGCTCTGCAGTATCATCAGCATCAGCCTGACGGGAGCCAGAATCCCGCTGGCGCTGCTGCTCACTCATACAGGACTGGGATTGTCCGGCATCTGGTGGGCGCTGACGATCTCCTCCGTTACAAAGGGAATTGTATTTTATTTTACTTTTCGGAAAACACAGAGGACTGCCACTCCGGGATAACAAGTATTATTTGCCGCTGACATTACCGGCTTTACCCCGCCCTTTTTTCTTCCAATCAGTATGGTTTTGCCATGAAACGCAAAGCAGCTGTTCCGGCTGCTGTTTCACATCCTTACTTCCTGGCGCGTCGCCCGCGGGAAAAAATGGTGCAGATAATACTGCACCATTCGAACTGTTTATTTCGCCGGTACAATCTCCAGCCAGTAGCCGTCCGGGTCCTGGATAAAGTAAATACCCATGGCTGCATTTTCAAAGCAGATGCAGCCCATTTCGCTGTGAAGCCTGTGGGCAGACTCAAAATCATCCGTCTCGAAGGCCAGGTGGAATTCTTCATCTCCCAGATCATACGGCTCGGTGCGATCCTTAAGCCACGTCAGCTCCAGCTCAAAGCCTGTCGCCTCGTCTCCCATATATACAATGATAAAGGAACCGTCGGAAGCTTCTTTTCTTCGAACCTCTTTAAGTCCCAGCGCTTTCTCATAAAAATCCATAGTCCTCTTCAGATCCAATACATTATAATTCTCGTGGATCATCTTAAATTTCATTTCTGTATCCTCCTTCTTTCAACGTAATCTCCCACTCCTGCCCGTCCCGGCTGATCTTATGGAATTCCGTCCCCTCCGGAACCGGATTTTCCGCCGGATACCGGTCCATAACGGAATATTCATTCCAGAAATGCATCGGAAATACGTGGCTGACTTTCGCATGCTCCAGCAAATACTTAAGGCCCTTTGCGTACCACTCTTCCAGTCTGGCATCCAAAGGCGCAAAAGCTACATCGATCGCTTTTCCCGCCAGGTATTCCATCTCTTTTTTGAAATTCCCGGTCATCTGACGGTTATCCTTCTCCGGCTCTCCCGGCCATACCCACCAGTGCAGATCCCCGGCATGGTAAACCGTCTTTCCTTCGTACCGGATCAGGAAAGCACATCCGCAGTCCGTAGAGCGAAGCGTAAATATCTGAAGCTGTCCTCCGAAGCCGTCCGGCATCTCTGCCGTCGTCCGGCTGGTAAGGAAGCTTATCTCCGGGAGCGGAATGATCCTGCTTGTTTTTCCATCTTCCAGATCCTGCGCAGGTTCGATCTTATTTCCTCTGGCTTCCATATCCTGTGCGATTTCGGCTTTGCCTGCTCCGTCTCCGGCAATATCTCCTGCATTTTTCTGTGCGCCGCATACCTCTCCTATCTGCTTTTCTGACAGATGCACGCCCTTCACACTCCGATCCAGCTTCCGGCAGGCCGGGCGAACCTGTGCCGAAAACACGTATTTAACCAAAGGATATGCTTCTGCCAGGGCAAACACCGCCGGATTAAAATGGTCGCCGTGGCTGTGGCTGCAGAAAACAAATATTGTCTTTTTCCCATCAAGTCTGGGAATCCGCCCCTGATAATAGTCAAAAATCCAGTAACAGTGCTCCCACTCCAAAAGGAAACCACTGTGATTTAAATATGTGACCTTCATAAGCACCTCATATCACAAAGTCTGGAACCTGCTGCGCCTGCCATTCCATCAGATCTTCCAGTGTAACATGATCCACGACACCGTTGATTGCATCATTCAGCTTCTGCCACAGGATCCGCGTGGCACAGTTTTCCTCCATCCCGCATACATCATCGTTATCCACGCACTCCACCGGTGTAAGGCTTCCTTCCGTCAGCCGGAGGATCATTCCCACCGTATATTCCCGTGGAGCCTTCTGAAGCACGTATCCGCCCTGTGGCCCCCTGACGCTCCGAACGTATCCGGCCTTATTCAGAACAGAAATGATCTGTTCCAGATACTTTTCAGAAATATCCTGTCTTCGCGCAACATCCTTCAGCCGAATAGGCGCCCCGGTAGAATTCGTAGCCAGATCCAGCATCAGGCGAAGCGCGTATCTTCCTTTCGTTGATATCCTCATATAATATAATCCCTCCAATAGGAAAATTATACTCTATAATTCCTATACTTTCAATATGGAAAATAAAATGACAGACAGCAAATGGACACTGTCCGTCATTTGAATATCTGTTTTTCGTTGCATTTTTGCAGGCTGGTAAGTGAAAAGCAATTACACTTCAATCAGTTCATACTCTTTTGAACCGATCCCCAGCTTCACCGCCGCTTCTACCGTATGAAGCCCGTTTTTCGACTCGATACGCTCTACAAGATGGTCTCTGCCCGGATCATCTGAGGAATAAACAAGATCAAGACACGCCTGGTCAACCGCAACCGGATCAAGAGATACGAGAATTCCGATATCCTTCATACACGGATCCTCCGCCACCGCGCAGCAGTCGCAGTCTACGGACATATTCGCCATAACGTTTACATACACCACATTTCCCTTGAAATAATTCACAACTGAGGATGCCGCGTCTGCCATCGCTTCCAGAAAAGAATCATGATCCGATGACCAGAATGCATCAGTATTTCCCACTCCGTGGATATATTTTTTGCCATAGCTGGAAGCCACGCCGATAGAAAGCTGCTTCAGCGCTCCGCCGTAGCCTCCCATGGGATGTCCCTTGAAATGAGAAAGCACCAGCATGGAGTCATAATTGCTGACATGGCTGCCCACGTAGTTCTTCTTAATCTTCACGCCATTCGGAATCTCCAGCTCCAGATCCGGCTTATCCGCGTCCATAATATCCACCGGGAATAACTGTGAAAATCCGTGCTTTTCCATCGTCTCCAGATGCTTGCTGGTCGTATCTCTTGAGCCCTCATACGCCGTATTGCACTCTGTCACGGTTCCCTTCACATAGTCCACCATTGGTTTCCAGAACTCGCCCCGAAGGAAATTCTGATTGCCCTCCTCACCGGAATGTACCTTGACCGCAACCTTGCCCGGTAACTCTTTCCCGGTCATTTTGTACAGCTCAAGCACCTTCTCCGGCGTAATTTCTCTTGAAAAATAGACCTTTGATTTCATACTGATATTCCTCCTGTTATTGTTATTCACTATATAGCTCACAAATCATATCTCAGTTGCAGAAAACATTGTGCCATGGTCACTAAGCTCGTTAATACCTCGCCAGGTGTCCAGGCATATGATCTTACTACTCATATAAAGCCCTGTTTCATCATCACAGCAGACCTTTTTACATGGCTCCATACAGTCCCCGCAGCAGACGCTGCGCTGTCGGTGTAGCCGCCAGCCCGCCCCGTGCAGTCTCCTTCAGATCCGGGTGCATCTGGCAGCCCACACTGTGCATCGCCGCCACCACCTCGTCAAAGGGGATCAGGCTTTGGATGCCTGAGAGCGCCAGATCGCAGGATAAGACCGCATTGACCGCTCCTATAGCATTTCGCTTCACACAGGGGCATTCCACCAGGCCGCCCACCGGATCACAGACAAGACCCATGACATTTTTCAGCGCTATAGCTGCTGCGTCGAGACAGACCTCAGGTTCGGCCCCGCACAGCTCTGCCAGCGCCCCGGCAGCCATGGCTGCCGCGCTTCCGGTCTCTGCCTGACAGCCGCCTGTCGCCCCGGCAATGCCGGCATTTTTTGCGATAACGCACCCGATCGCTCCGGCTGTAAACAGGCCGCGGCAGATCGTCTCATCGTCAAAGCCGCGTTTCTCCCCGCAGATAATCAGCACAGCCGGGAGGATACCGCTCGCCCCGGCAGTGGGCGCCGCCACAATCTTTCCCATCGATGCGTTGTATTCCACTACGGCCATCGACGCAGCAATCACGGAGGCCATATGCCCGCCCATATTGCTTTTTTCGGCATAATCCATCAGCTTTATGGCGTCTCCGCCCACAAATGTACCATGATGCGGCACTTCTTTATTCAGCCCTTCCCGGACGGAGTTTCGCATCACCCGCAGGTTGCTGTCCATCTCATTCCGGATATCCTCCCGCGTCCGGCCGCTTTTCTCCATTTCACTTCGAAGCATGATCTCACTGATGGGAATATTCTCACGGCGGCTGATGGCGCAGAGTTCAGTCCCATGGTCAAATTCATAGCTCACAGTATACACACCTCCATAATATCTTCCGATGATCCCCGGATACGCTTCACGGTATCGTCATCCACCTCGCTGTCCGTCTCGATGACCATACATGCGCTCTTCCATCTGGAATCGCGGAATACACGCATAAACGCGATATTGATCTCTTTCGCCGCAAGAACCGCTGTCACCCTGCTGATCACACCCGGCCTGTCCCAGTGGAAAATCAGCACAGTCGGGTAATCACACCCAAAAGACACCTCCATACCGTTGATCTCCTGTATCTCGATGCTTCCGCCGCCTACAGATGCGCCAAGCATATCGATCCTCCGGCCTGTCTCATCCTCCAGCATGATACGGGCTGTGTTCGGATGCTTCATTTCCTGGGAGGAAAATTCTACCGTAATATCCTTTCTCTGCTCCTTCGCCAGTTCCAAAGCGCAGCGCAGCCTGCTGTCATCCGGTTCAAAACCAAGCAGTCCCGCAACGATCGCCCTGTCCGTACCGTGGCCTCTTCCTGTATCGGCAAAAGAACCGTACAGTGTGACCCGGGCCGTTCTTATCCTTCCGTTTGCCAGCCGGTACGCTATCTTCCCAAGCTTTGCCGCCCCTGCCGTATGAGAGCTTGAGGGGCCTATCATCTGTGGCCCGATCAAATCAAACAAACCGTAATCCTTCATTACTTTTGATCCATTCCTTTCGTCACCGGTCCTCCTGCCCCTCTGTCATCCATCTGCGGAATTTCAACGGCCAGAACTGCTGCTGCAGCCCTTCGTTCCTCCGTGACTCGATCGCAATGCTGCGGCAAAACCCGCGCCAGAGCTTCTGCATCTCTTCCTCCCTGTCTGTGACCGCATCCTTTGCCATCGCATCCGGGCTGGTATCCCGCAGGATAAACCACGGCCTTGCCTTGCCATGGATCAGGCAGTCGTTATGCCCGTTGTCATATATCATAAAATTCTCATTCGGGAAGCGGTCGGCAAAGTGCTCCCCGATCAGCGGAAGCACCTGGTTCTCCGCCTGTATCTCTGAAAACATCACGCCGCTTTCCAACTCCCGGAAACGGACAAACTGATAATATCTGTGCGCTTCATTGCCCACCGTCCGGGACAGCTCAAAGACCCGGCATACGTCCTTATTCTGCAGGTTCCATATCACATTCCGGGCCTCGCGTCTCGTAACGCTCCGTGACATTCCCCGCACTACGACGCGGTAGATACAGTCAGCTTTGTCCGGGTCTGCAGACAGCGCTGCCTGACAGATCGTCCTGTATGCATCTTCCCCCATCTTGTCCCGGATCGAACGTGCCACTTTAGCGGCCTTCTCCGCATCTGTCTCCACCTCCCGGTATTCGGCAAATAACTCCAGGTTCATCTTTGTCTTAACGCGCAGCCCCACGCCCAGGTGCCCGATGCGGCTATCCCATGCGTCATACACGCCGGTGAAAATTCCGTCCACACTATCCTCACATTGAAAAAGTACCATTTTTCTCCCCTCCCCGGCAGCCCAGGCTCAAACCAGTGCAATCGAACATTTGTTCTTTTATTATATCATGCATGGGAGAAATTGCAACCCTGAAAATATATTTTTATCTGATGCCCAATTTCACAGCCAGAACGCAAAACTACCACAAAATCCTCTGATTTTGAGAACCCTGCGGCAGTCTTATTTCTTATCTGATTTCTTATCTGCCTTCTGCGAAAGCTTATTTTTCCAGTGCTTCCAGATAAGCGTTCAGTCTTGTCAGAAGCAGGTCAGTCTCGATACCATGTACCATAGCAGCTTCCTCCAGTGTCTCCATCTGGGAAGACGGGCATCCTACGCAGTGCATTCCGCCTGCCATGAGTACCGGTATAAGTCCTTCATTGACCTGAATAATTTCACCGATCGTCATGTCCTTCGTAATCCGTGCAGCCACTTTATAATTCCTCCTTATTTTCATGTAGTATTTGCCTTGCCTCATATCAGCCGCCGAAGCGGTCTGATGTTACCTGAATATTATAATACCTTTTACCGGTTTATGCAAGGCAGTTTTACGATCAGCCAAAGCTGCGGTCAGGCAGGTTGTTTCACCTTTCTGCCCGCAGGCGTTCCCATTGTTTCCAGAGAAATACATTCGAAAATCTGCTTTTTTACTTGTGTATTCCTGTGTTTTGTATTAAAATAAAATAGAATCCTGCCCCGAAGGATTCTTCGCCCGCGGCGGGCCGCTTCAGCGACATGATCCATCTCCGCCGCAGTGTGATCCCGCGGAGCGCTTTTATGTCACAGGAAGCGGATTTCCTATGGCAAAAAGATTCCGGAAGGAATCCAAATCGTATTTTATAAGGAGGATATTATCATGGCATATGTAATTTCTGATGAATGTGTAGCTTGCGGTACCTGTGCAAGCGAGTGTCCGGCAGACGCTATCTCTGAAGGCGATGGAAAGTACGTAATCGACGCTGACGCATGTCTTGAGTGCGGTACATGTGAAGCTGCCTGTCCGACAGGCGCTATTTCTGCTGAATAATTCGCAGATATACAGGATCAGTTGTCCTGTTAAGATGAAAAAGAGGACTGCCCGTTCGTATGACCGGGAGTCCTCTTTTTCTGTTTCCATGCATGCGAAAGGAAGCACCAGCGGAGGTTTCTTTTCGTGGATGATGATAACATGAAGCAGGCTTGTCCTATTATCCTCCGGGAAACCATTTTCTTATGATCTGTCTGAGAATGCCCGTCCGATTCTCCTGCTCCTTCGCCGCCGAAGCTTCCCTGAGTGTCTGAACATACTGAAGATACAGAGACTCCAGTTCTTCCCGAAGCTGTTCCGAGATTTCACGCTCCAGCTTTTTATTCTGCTCGGCCACGACCTCTTCCATCATCTGTTTCAGAATCAGCACAACCTTTTCCAGGTTGCCCTCCGAAGTTCTGGCCGGAATGATCTCATAGGCAGCCTCTTCAAAGCTATCCTCATCATCTTCAGCCGAAGCTGTATTACAGTTTTCCATTTCTTCTATTACAGGCGCTTTCTTTATATTCCGCTCTGTCTTTGCATCTGACGGGTCTTCCATGCCTGATGGAGCTTCTCTATCCGGCGCCATTTTTGCAGGCCGCAGTTCTCTTTCTGCACTTCCTGTCCCATACGCAATTATCCGGATCTGCTCATCAAACTCCGTCCCCATTCTATCTGTGTCCGCCTTGTCAAGGAGCAGACGGATTGCCTTTAGCTGCAGTCCCCTTTGTTTCCATTGCCTCACCTGGTTGAATATTTCAATATCCTTCTGACTGTAGATGCGGTGTCCCTGGCTCGTCCGCCTGATCGGAATCTTCAGTTCTTCCTCCCAATAACGCAAAACGTGCGACTCTACACCGACGAGCCGCACTGCTTCTGAAACAGAATATGCCGTTTCTTCCATATACTTCTCCCCTTATCTGCATCAAGACCATTTTTCTGCAGCAGCTTCTGACGAAAAAGCGGCCATGAGGGCGGCCCTTTCTGTGCATTTGTGCTCTTCTACAAATATATGCGGAGAACCTTCCAAAAATTCCTATTTCTTCATCGCGCCTCATGTCATCCCCGCAAGCGGGGCTGTCACGAGGCTCACTTTTTCATATTTGCGAATTTTGTGAAACGAGGGAGCCAGGCCAGCTCTACCGTCCCGATCGGGCCGTTTCTCTGCTTGGCAATGATCACCTCCGCCACATCCTTTTTTTCTGTATCGTGATTGTAATAATCGTCGCGGTACAGGAACATGACCACGTCGGCATCCTGCTCGATCGCTCCCGACTCACGCAGATCCGAAAGCATCGGCCGATGATCCGGACGCTGCTCTACAGCTCGTGACAATTGGGACAGCGCCACCACCGGAATCTGAAGCTCCCTGGCAATCTCTTTCAGCGAACGGGATATATCCGAAATCTCCTGCTGCCTCGACTCTGAACGCCTGCTGCCCTGCATTAACTGCAGGTAGTCGATCATAATGATGCCAAGATTATGCTCCAGCTTGTATTTTCTGCATTTGCTCCGCAGCTCAGAAACGGAAATACCAGGCGTATCGTCAATGATCAGGTTGGAACGGCCGATCGTGCCGGCCGCCTCGATCAGATTCGCCCAGTCACTGTCGCTTAAATTCCCGGTACGCAGGATCTGGGAATCCACCCGGGATTCCAGAGAAAACAGACGGTTCACCAGCTGCTCCTTGGACATCTCGAGGCTGAAAATGGCTACCGTCTCATTGTTCCGGAATGCCATATATTCCGCTATATTCAGCGCCAAAGCCGTCTTACCCATAGACGGGCGCGCCGCGATCAGAATGAGGTCAGAGGGTTGAAATCCTGATGTCTTATAGTCAAGATCGATAAAGCCCGTAGCCATACCGGTCACATTTCCTTTTGAACGGCTGGCCGCCTCGATCGTATCCAGCGCATTCAGTACAACTTCCTTAATGGGAACGAAATCATCGCCGGTATGTCTCTGCAGTACTTTGAAAATATTCTTCTCCGTATCCTCCAGGATGTCTTCGACCCGTTCCTTACCTGCATAACAGGCCGCGGCAATGTCCTCATTGACCTTGATCAGTCTCCGCAGCAGCGCCTTTTCCGATACGATCTCCGCATAATACCGGACATTTGCGGAGGTCGGAACCGTTGTGATCATATCACGCACAAACTCAAGGCTGCTGATCTCCGGCGGTGCGTCCTTCTCCTTCAGGCGGTTCTGCAATGTGATCAGATCGATCGGTTTCCCTTCACTGTAAAGCCCCGTAATAGCTTCAAAAAGGATGCCGTACTGCTTCTGATAAAAATCCTCCACTGTCAGCATCTCAGACGCCACTGTAACGGCGTCCCGATCCATGATCATAGCGCCGATCACTGACTGCTCAGCTTCAATACTGTGCGGCATAACCCGCTTAAGTAACGATTCCTCCACAGCGATCCTCCCTCCGCTCTTCTTTTGTTTCTTTTTCCTGATCTGTATTTTTCTGCATATCCAGTAATGACGCTTTTACAGCTCCACTACATGTACCTTCACATATGCCGTTACCTTTGCATGCAGCTTCACCGCTGCATTTGTCACGCCAAGCGTTTTGATCGGATTGTCGATCTGGATCTTTTTCTTATCTACATCATAGCCTAACTGCTTTTTGATCTCCTCCGCGATCTCCTTCGTAGACACGGAACCGAATACACGTCCGCCCTCGCCGGTCTTGACAGCGATCCTGACTTCCTTCCCCTCAAGCTCTTTTCCCAGAGCCTGCGCAGCCTCCAGCGCCTCCCGGGCTACCTTTTCCGCATTCGCCTTCTGAAGCTTCAGATCATTCATATTTTTCCCTGTGGCTTCCTTGCCAAGGCCCTTTTTCAACAGCATATTCCGTGCATAGCCTTCACTTACTTCTACCACATCGCCCTTTTTCCCCAGGGATTTTACATCCTGCAACAAAATAACTTTCATAACTATATCGCTCCTTCTTTCGTCATCTGTGTCAATACTTCTTTCAGTTTCACCCTCGCTCCCTCAGTGTCCACACCGTCGAGCTGGGCCCCGGCAATATTCATATGGCCGCCGCCGCCCAGGCGTTCCATGATGATCTGTACGTTCACCTCGTCGATCGCACGGGCGCTGATATATACCTTATTATTAAACTCTGTCAGCACAAAGGATGCCTTGACTCCCACAATATTCAGCAGCTCATTGGCAGCCTGTGCCCCCACCACAGTGGGGTTTTCAATTTTTTCCGTAGGGCATACGCTGATGGCATAACAGCCCATAAAGGCTTCCGCATGGCGCACCGCCTCTGCTCTGGCCTTGTACGTATCCATATCGTTCCGGAAAGATTTCCGGACTCTCGTCATATCCGCGCCGTTGCGGCGCAGGAATGCCGCAGCCTCAAAGGTCCGCATACCTGTCTTGGCCACGAAATTGTTCGTATCCACGATGATCCCGGCATAAATACAATCTGCCTCTCCAGGCTTCAGCCGGATACTGTCGTCATAATACTGAAGTATTTCAGATATCATCTCGCAGGCAGAGGAAGCCGACGGCTCAATATACGACAGCGATGCATTTTCAATCTTTTCCGTGCCCTGCCGATGATGATCCAGCACAACGATCGTTTTGGTCAGATACAAAAGCTCTTCACATTCCGTCATACTCGGACGGTTTGTATCCACCACGATGACCGCCGTATTATAATTTGTCATCTCAATGGCCTGCTCGTGGGAAAGAAAAAGCTTTTCGCCATTATTATCCCCCGATTCCAGAACGCTGATCCAGGGACGGATACCGCTGTTGATATCACCAAGTACGATATACGCAGGCTTCCCTACCTGGTTTGCCGCCCTGCATACACCGACAGCTGCCCCAAGGGAATCAATATCCGTTATCTTGTGACCCATAACAATGACACGTTCCCTGGAACTGATAAGCTCCCGCAGCGCCTGCGCCTTTACTCTGGCACGCACTCTTGTATTTCTTTCTGACCGCTGCGTCTTCCCTCCGAAAAACGCCATCTTGTCATGTTCTTTGACCACCGCCTGGTCACCGCCCCGTGCCAGGGCCATCTCTATGGCCCCCCGTCCGGCCTCATAATTCTGCACGTAGTCTCCATTATTTGTACCGATGCCGATGCTGACCGTCATACTGATGGTATTGCCGAGATTGACCGTCTTGACATCCTCCAGAACGGAAAAACGGTCTTCCTCCATCGTCTCAAGCCCCTTCCGATTCACTACCAGAAGATACTTGTCCTTTTCCATCTTCTTAATGAGGCCGCCGATAGAAGAGATATACTTCGTGATCTTTCGGTCTACCAGGGCTTCCAGCATGGAACGGCGCACATCCTCCACACTGTCCATCACCTCGTCATAATTATCCATGTAAAGAAGGCCGACAGCCGGCTTCTGCTCATAGTTTTCTTTCTTAAAAGCAGAAAGCTCCGTAATATCAAAAAAATGCAGTGCGATCACGCAGCACTCCTTCGAAGTCTGCTCTACTCCATCCAAATCTTCAAGCATTTCATCAAGAGAGACCCTTTTCATGTCCACTCTGTATTTCCGCTGCGCGTGCTCGATCTCAAGGCTGCGCTCCTCCGAGTCAAGCGGAAAATTCGCAGAATTAATCTGTGAAAATATCGTAGATATGTTTTTGTGATAATCCGGCGCCTTTCCGACCAGCTCCGCCATCATATCATTCATCCAGAGCAATTTCCCATCCGGCTGTGCGATCGCATACGGGATCACAAATTCCTTCAGCATTTCCTTCTCAACACCGTTGAACTTATGGGCAAAATCCATCAGTTCGATCAGCACTCTTGACCGGTAATATATGTCCAGCAGAAGCACAGACAAAAACAGAATGACCGTAAAACCTCCTACGATACAGCCTGCCAGCGTATCGATATACAGGACAACAGCTGTGAGAACCAGCAGAAAAAGAACCACCAGGACACACCAGTACCAATGCCGCATCACTTTTCCACTGTATTTCATCTGTGCTTTATTGTCTTTGCCATTCTTATCCATATCTATCTCCAATCTTTCACTGAAGCAAATATAACCTTATCCTGATATCCCACCATGGTCACTAAGCTCGTTATTACCTCGCTAAGTGTCCAGGCATATGTTCTCGCGAAAAGGAACCTCCACCGGAGCTTCCTTTCGCATGCCTGGCAACTAAGCTCATGCCGCGCTTTCGCTTGCATTCGCTAAGTGTTCACATTATATCATAAAATATATCATAGTAAAAGCACTTTCTGGCTCGCTGCCTGTATGCCTGCGCAGAGCGAAAGCTATTCAGCCAGCCATGCTGCGGATCACTTCATGGCTTTGCTATGTCTCTTTGTCTTCCTCGATCATGCTCCGAATCTCCTGCATCTCAAAGTCCAGTCCGGTGATCACATCTGCGCACTGCCGCAGCTTCGCCACGATCTCCGCCTCGTTCGGCAGATCCTTCTTATAACGCAGCTTATGGTCAACACTGGCCCAGAAATCCATGGCTATCGTCCGGAACTGCACCTCGACCTTTACCGGGGTCTTGCCCTCCTCAAGGAAAACCGGCACCT
>CAYLPF010000013.1:0-14299 GCA_964385485.1 uncultured Lachnospiraceae bacterium
AGGTCACGTATAATAGAATCCTGCGAAGGGTTTTCATGTCACAGGAGACGAAGCTCCCTATGACGAAAAGGAACCTCCACCGGAGCTTCCTTTCGCATGCATGGCAACATAAGAAAAGACAGCCGGTACCGTCATGTCGGCTGTCTTTTTTTGCGCAGAGCCGCGAGAGGAATATTGCCGCGCAGCGCTTACTCTCCCTCTGCACACAGTGTTTCTATCACATCCCATATCTCATCCCGTCCCTGCTTCGTCTCGGCGGAAAACGGAATGACCTGCGTTCCCGGGCGTACCTGCAGCCCTTCCCTGATCAGCTTCATCTGCTTCTGGATCTGGCTGCGCTTTATCTTATCCAGCTTTGTTGCAATAATGATCGGCTCGTAACCGTTATGGCAGATCCACTCATACATCGTCTTATCGTTTGCCCCGGGTTCATGGCGGATATCCACCAGCAAAAAAACGGCCCGAAGCTGCTTCGAACCGTGAAGGTACCTCTCAATCAGCTTTCCCCACTTTTCTTTTTCGCTCTGGGACACCTTCGCATAACCGTATCCCGGCAGATCCACCAGATAAAGAGCATCATTCACATTGTAAAAATTGATCGTCTGGGTCTTTCCGGGCTGTGCGCTGGTCCGCGCCAGCGCCTTCCGGTTCATAAGCCCATTGATCAGGGATGACTTCCCCACGTTGGACTTCCCGGCGAAAGCCACCTCAGCTTTTGTGTTGTCCGGCAGTCTGCTTGTAATGCCGCAGACTGTCTCCAGTTCCACCTGTCTGATTATCATCTGACTGTCCCCATACTTTCCATACTGATTCCCGGTACGGCATTCTTATCTGCCGTTCCATTGTCTGCTGTTCCTTTCTGTCTGTCACAGCGGACTGCTTCCCTGCTTATCCTGTTTTCCTCTGATAGCAGCCCTGCTTCGCGGCGCACCACTTGTGCTGTCCCTTCGGCTGTCACTGCGCCAGCGCAGTCTTCAGCACCTCTGACATCGTGTTTACATAGACAAGTTTCAACCCCTCTGTGATCTCTTCCTGCATCTCCAGGACATCCGGTTTATTCTCTTCCGGAACGATCACCGTCGTGATGCCGGCCTGCTTTGCCGCCAGTAGTTTTTCCTTCAGGCCGCCGATCGGCAGGACTCTGCCCCGCAGGGTGATCTCGCCCGTCATAGCGACATCCGCCCGCACCGGGATTTCCGTGATCGCGGACAATATGGCCGTCGCCATCGTAATACCGGCGGAAGGCCCGTCTTTGGGTACCGCGCCCTCCGGAATATGAATATGGATATCATTCTTTCCGAAGAATTCCGCACTGATCTCATACTTCTGTCCCAGTGAGCGCACATAGCTGATAGCCGTCCGGGCAGATTCCTTCATCACATCTCCAAGCTGGCCCGTCAGCAGGAACTCTCCCTTGCCAGGCATCGTATTGACCTCTATCTGCAAAGTATCCCCGCCAACGCTGGTCCACGCGAGCCCCCGCACAATGCCGACATCATTTTTCGTATTCTTTTTCTTGAACGTATAACGCTTCCGTCCCAGATATTTTTCGAGGTTTTTCTCTGAAACTCTTACTGTCTTTACTTCATTTTCCAGTATTTCTCTGGCAGCCTTGCGGCAGATTTCACCAATCTTGCGCTCAAGCTGCCGGACGCCCGCTTCCTTTGTATATCCGCTGATCATGGAAGCAATCGCCGATTTCGTAATAGTAAGCTGGCCCTTCACAAGGCCATGATGCTCCATCTGCTTTTTTATAAGATGCTCCTTCGCGATATGAAGCTTTTCGTTCGCCGTATAGCTGCTCACCTCTATGATCTCCATACGGTCCATTAACGGGCGCGGAACTGTATGCAGGTCATTTGCCGTCGCAATAAAAAGCACCTCCGACAGATCCACCGGAAGCTCCACGTAATTATCACGGAAGCGGCAGTTCTGCTCCGAATCCAGGACCTCAAGAAGCGCTGAGGCGGTATCTCCCTTATAATCGCTGCTGACCTTGTCGACCTCATCCAGAAGCATCAGCGGATTTTTGACGCCGGCCTGACGCAGCCCGGATACGATCCGTCCCGGCATCGCGCCGATATACGTCCTTCTGTGTCCGCGGATCTCCGCTTCGTCCCGAACACCGCCAAGGCTGATGCGCACATACTTCTTATCCAACGCTCTGGCAATTGAGCGGGCGATCGATGTCTTTCCTGTACCCGGCGGTCCGACAAGACAGAGGATCGGGCTGTCACCCTTATGGTTCAGACAGCGCACAGCCAGAAATTCAAGCACACGCTCCTTTACCTTTTCCAGTCCGTAATGATCCTCGTCCAGGATCCTCCGGGCATTTTTCAGATCCTTATTATCCTCGGAGGCTTTATCCCATGGCATTTCCAGCAGCGTTTCAATATACCCCCGCAGCACAGAGCTCTCCGCTGAATTGCTGCCAATACTCTTGAGACGCTGTGTCTCCTTTTGTATCTTTTCCTTTACCTCCGCAGAAGCGCAGAGCTTTTGGGCGGCCTCCTGATACTGTTTTACATCGGAAAGCAGAGTGTCCTCGCCAAGTTCTTCCTGAATGACCTTCATCTGCTCCCTGAGCACATAATCCCGCTGATTCTTGTCAACGCGTTCTTTCACCTTCTGCTGTATCTCGCTGCGGATCTGGAGGATCTCTATCTCATTTACGAGGATCGTGACGAGACACTCATAACGCTCTGCGATATTTGATGTCTCCAGAAGCTTCTGCCGCTGTGTACAGTGCAGCGGCAGATGGACACACGCCGCTGTCGTCAGCTTCTCCATATCCCGAAGCTCCAGAAGCTGCTTCAGCATGTCCTTGCCAAACTTCGGATTCAGCTGACCATATCTTTTCAGCAGATCCTCCAGGGCTCTCGTCAAGGCCTCCGCTGCGTTATCCTCCATCGATGGGTTCTGCTCCTCCAGAGGCACGATCTGTGCCTGCAGGTATCCGTCACGATCCTGTATCGCCAGAAGCTTTCCCTTCTGTAAGCCCTCTGCCATCACGCGGATGATACCTTTCGGCAGCTTTGCAGCATTGCATATTTTTGCCGTCACGCCGATCTCGTATAAACTTCGCAAACCCGGATTATTATCATCCGGGTTTTGCTGAGCCACCAGAAAAATGGTCTGATCTTCCTCCATCGCCGCCTCCACGGCCTTGATGGAGCTGTCTCTGCTGATATCAAAGTGTACTACCATTGTCGGCAGTACCGTCAGCCCCCGCAGCGGTATCGTCGGCATTGTCTTTACCATTTCGCTCATATCTTCCTCGCTGTCCCTCACTGTCTTCTGTCACCGGGGCCGCATCTGCCATGCGCTCCCTTATCTCACGCCGCATTCGTACCCTGTGCCGCCCACTGTCCTGCAGCAGATAATACTATGCCGTTTCCTGCCCCAGTCCGGATCTGCGTCCACTTCAGCCGCATCTCCCGGCAGCATACTATGCCGTCTCCTGGCTCAGTCCGAACCTGCGTTTTCTCCGGCTCATCGGTATTTCACGATACGTAAGCTCCGGTTCTCCCGTCCCCTCTATCGTCTCCTTCGTCACAACGCATGTCTCAATGCTGTCATCCGACGGAATCCTGTACATCAGATCCATCATGGCGGTTTCCATAATAGCTCTCAGGCCTCTTGCGCCTGTTTTTCTCTTGATCGTTTTATCCGCGATCGCTTCGATCGCCTCGGGCGTGAAAGTAAGTGAAACATCATCCAGGCCGAACAGACCCTGATACTGTTTTACGATGGCGTTCTTCGGCTCGGTGAGAATGCGGATCAGCGCCTCCTTATCAAGCTCATCCAGAGATACCACCACAGGAACACGGCCTACAAACTCCGGAATCATACCGAACTTGATGAAATCCTGGGGAAGCGACTTTTTCAGGATCTCACCCACATTTCTCTTTTCTTTCTCCGTCAGCTCCGAATTAAAACCGATGCCCTTTTTGTCCATACGCGCTTCTATGATCTTGTCGATACCCTCAAATGCCCCGCCGCAGATAAACAGGATATTTGTCGTATCGATCTGCAAAAGCTCCTGATGCGGATGTTTTCGTCCGCCCTGAGGCGGCACGGATGCCACAGTCCCCTCCAGGATCTTCAGCAGCGCCTGCTGTACGCCCTCACCGGATACATCCCTTGTAATGGATGCATTTTCGGATTTACGCGTGATTTTATCGATCTCATCAATATATATAATACCATACTCTGCTTTTTTTATATCGTAATCTGCCGCCTGAATGATCTTCAGCAGTATATTTTCAACATCCTCTCCGACATATCCGGCCTCTGTCAGCGCTGTCGCATCAGCAATGGCAAAAGGCACATTCAAAAGGCGGGCCAGAGTCTGGGCAAGCATCGTCTTTCCAGAACCTGTCGGGCCAAGCATCAGAATATTGCTCTTCTGCAGCTCCACATCAAGATATTTTCCGCTGGTGATCCTTTTGTAGTGATTGTAAACTGCAACGGAAAGCGTCTTTTTGGCCTCATCCTGCCCGATGACATACTCATCCAGAAACTTCTTGATCTCCATCGGCTTCAGAAGATTGATAGCCGAGAGCTCCTCCGTGATCTCTTCATCCTCCAGTTCTTCCTCAATGATCTCAGAGCAGATATCGACACACTCATCGCAAATATATATCCCGTTCGGTCCCGCAATCAGCTTGCGTACCTGATCCTCTGTCTTATTGCAGAAAGAACATCTGATTTTTTCTCCGTTTTTGCCCGGCATTTTTCCACTCCTTATATTCTAATGAACCACAGTGGGACTGTTACAGTTTTTCTTTCGTAACAGCCCCATAAATATACATATTTATCGCGGTGCGACAATTTCATCGATCAGGCCGTAAGCCTTCGCTTCCTCGGCCGTCATCCAGCGGTCTCTCTCCGTATCCGCTGCGATCACTTCAAGCGGCTGGCCTGTATTGGCCGCCAGCATCTCGTTCAGTTTTTTCTTCGTCTGAAGGATTTTGTCCGCTACGATCTTGATATCCGTAGCCTGTCCCTGCGCCCCGCCGGATGGCTGATGGATCATCACCTCTGCATTCGGAAGCGCAAAACGCTTGCCCTTCGCACCGCCTGCCAGAAGGAAAGCCCCCATACTGGCCGCCATGCCCATGCAGATCGTAGAAACGTCGCATTTTACATAGTGCATCGTATCATAAATAGCCAGTCCGGCAGATACGGAACCGCCCGGGCTGTTGATATAAAGCTGAATATCCTTATTCGGATCCTCGGATTCCAGAAACAGAATCTGCGCTACAACCAGATTTGCACTGACATCGGTAACTTCTTCTCCCAGAAATATGATTCTGTCTTTCAGCAGTCTGGAAAAAATATCATAGGAGCGTTCTCCTCTTCCAGTCTGCTCGATAACCATAGGTACAAGGCTCATACCTGCTATCCCTCCCTGTTATAAAATATCTGCTGCCCTGATATGATCTTATTCGGCATCCGCCGCTGCTTCTACTTCCTTTGCCGCATTCGCGATCAGCTCTACCGCTGCCTGGATGGCCAGATCATTCTTTATCTGCTCTTTTTCATAGTCGCCCATCAGCTCTTTGAGCTTTTCGGCTTCCATCTTGTACTGCTCAGCCATCTTCACAAGCTCCTCATCCAGACGCTCTTCACTGATCTCAATATTCTCAGCCTTTGCGACTGCTTCCAGCACAAGGCTGTTCTGGATGCGGTTCAGGGCTTCCAGCTTCATCTGATCCCGCAGTTTGTCTGCTTTCATGCCTGTGAGCTGCATATACTGCTCCATAGAAACGCCCTGTGACTCAATCCTTCTTTTGAAATCATCCTCCATCCGTCTTACCTCATCATTGATTATGACATCCGGGATCTCCATCGACGCATTCTCAACAGCCTTTGCAACTACTTTATTTTCTTTTTCGAGCTTTGCTTCCTTCTCCTTTTTCTCAAGAAGCTTTGCACGGACATCATCTCGGTACTCAGCCAGCGTATCAAATTCGGAAACATCCTTTGCAAACTCATCATCCGCTTCCGGAAGTTCCTTCACCCTGATCTCCTTAACCCTGCACTTGAAAACTGCAGCCTTGCCCTTAAGCTCCTCTGCCTGGTAGTTGTCGGGGAACGTCACGTTGACTTCCACATCGTCGCCGATCTGTGCGCCTACAAGCTGCTCCTCAAAACCCGGGATAAAGCTTCCGGAGCCGACCGTCAGCGGGTAGTCCTCGCCCTTGCCGCCCGCAAACGCCTCACCGTCGACAAAGCCCTCAAAATCAAGTTTGATCATATCGCCGTTTTCTACTGCACGGTCATCAATGTCGATCATCCTTGAATTTTTCTCGCGTTCTCCATCTATTTCTCTGTCCACTTCCTCCTCGGAAACCGCAACCTCGCTCTTCTCTACCTCAAGGCCCTTGTACTCACCGAGAGTAACTACCGGCTTCAGGGCAACCTGCGCTGTGAAAATAAAAGGCTTCCCTTTTTCGATCTGTGTCACATCGATCTCAGGCTGTGACACAATATTTTCTCCGCACTCATCGGCAGCTTCGGAATAAGCTTTTGGAATGATCTCGTTCGCAGCATCCTCATAAAAAATTCCCGCGCCATACATTTTCTCAATCATCTTACGCGGCGCTTTTCCCTTACGGAAACCCGGAAGTGTAATTTTATTTTTATTTTTCTGATATGCCTTTTCCAGCGCTGCCTCAAAATCATCTGCGGAAACTTCGATCGTAAGCTTCGCCATATTCTTTTCCAGTTTTTCTACCTGTACACTCATTGTGTCGTATTCCTCCTTAATTCTGTTTCACAAATCTCTTCTGGAACCGCTGTTTTCATCTGTTCGCAGTCATTAAAGTAGTATAGCACAGTGCTTATAAAAACGCCAGTTTTTTTTATTCATTCTGCTTCTATATATTCCATATGATCCGCGCGCCCAGTTCATCCGCTGTTTTCTGGTCCTTCATCTGCGCTGCCAGAGCCAGTGCGAACGGGATAGCCGTACCCATACCACGGCTCGTCGTTATATTGCCCGAAACCTCTACCGGCTCCTTTGTCACCTCCGCGCCTGTCAGCTTCTCCTCGAAACCGGGATAGCAGACCGCCCGATGCCCCTTCAGAAGCCCAAGTCCTCCAAGTACGCTGGGCGCTGCACAGATAGCCGCAACCTTCACGCCATCCTTCTCTGCATCCAGGAGCAGTTTTGCAAGTCCTTCATGCGCTGCCAGGCGCTTTGTGCCCGGCATTCCTCCGGGCAATACATAGATGGATGCGTCGCTGTAATCCGCTTCCTCAAACAGCACATCCGCTCCGACCTCAATCCCATGGCTGCCCGTAATTCTTTTATTTCCGCTGACAGAGACCATTTCCGTCTCAATCCCGGCTCTGCGCAGGATATCTACTACCGTCAGTCCTTCAATCTCTTCAAAACCGTCTGCCAGAAAAACATATACTTTGCTCATCCTTCCTACCTCCTTAATATTCTGCTGTCCGCTCCTGTTCCAGTTTAACAGAGAGCTTTGGGAAAATCAATATGCCGTTCCGCCTCGTGGTACTTGTTTCACCTTCCGCCCCTTCCGAAATTATGCTACACTTACACTGAAAGGGAAAATCTCATTTATTAAGGAAGGAATTCATGTCAATATGCAAAAAATATCACAAGGCTTATTCAATGTTCTGTTCGGCAATCGCTTCCTTTATTTTTTGAAGCATGGCAGCGTCATCCTCCGCATTTTCCGGAACAGGAATATCCTTTTTGTTCAGCGCAGCCTCATACAGATCCGCTTTCTTCTTTTCGACTGCGATCGCAGCACGGGCCAGCGTTTTTCGGACACGGGAGTTACTCTGCCCATTTTTCATACCAAAATCTAACAAATCCATAATACCCTCCTTACTGAATGTACATTATCTCTTTTTCTCTTCAAAAAAATTTATGGAGGCCCACAATGACAGATACAAATATTAAAACATTTGCCGCAACGATACGGCAGCTACGCAAAAACGCAGGTTATACGCAGGGCAAGGTAAGCCGTCTGCTTAACATCCAGCGCGCTACATACTGCAACTATGAAACCGGCAGCCGCACTCCTTCTCTGGAAACTATCGTTGCCCTCGCCGAGCTTTATCAGGTGTCAGTGGACTACCTTGTCCGCGGCGTTGACGCCCTTCCCTGTACTGGTGCTTTCTCCAGGGAGCTGCTCAGGGAGGTGGATTCTCTTCCCGAAAAATCCCAGAAGGAAATTCTGGAGTATGTCCGGTTCAAAAAGTTCCTCCTTGGCAGTCAGCCTCCGTTTGAATGCTGACTCACTTTTCCGGCAGCCCCGTACCGCGCGTTATATCATTTATCCGGAGCCGGAAGTGCCTGAAAAACCGGCCCGCCAAACTCTCTATAATCATCTGAATCCCGCGAATAAGCCTGAAAATGCTGTGGTGCCCCACAGCATTTTTATCCTATCTTACCTGTTATGAAATTATACAGATCAATGTAGACCTGCGACTCATAATGTATTCCATCTCTCGTATCAACGCCTCTTGATTTAATGTACTTGTAGGAATTGATATAAACAGATGTACCGAAAGCTGTGCGCAACTTCTTGTCAAATGCAACAATCTGAGAATTTTTCACGGTGTATCCATTTTCTTTTCCTTTTTTCTCATCCACCGGATTCACAGACAAAACGTAAAACTTTGTCTTGGGATACTCCTCGATCAGACTGCGGTAATATGTAATATAGGATTGAATATTGCCGAGATCATTCACCCCAAATGCCAGCACTACCTTTACATTTGGATTCAGATACAGATATTCTTTCAAAAGCGGACCGGCGCTGCTCTCCAACCAGGAGTATCCGCTGCTTACCTTCGCAATATACAGCGTGTCCGCAGGCGCTATCACACTTTTCATCTCCAGGGTTCTTGAATCGCCGACAAAAATATATTTTCCATTAAATTTTTTTACTGTCTTTTTGCCGTTTGCGTCCAGATAATACCCGTCTACGAAGCAATTCGTCTTGCGGGCTCCATTGCTGCCTACATAATAGCTGCCTACCCACTGATTTACTGCCTTGGCCCCGTCCGCGCCGAGATAATAGTATTTGCCTTTATATTTCAGCCATGTACTCTGCAGGCGCACACCGCTTTTGTTGAAGTAATATCGTTTTTTCTTGTAAGTGATCCAGGTTGATTTCACCCGAACCCCCGACTTATTTACGTAGTAGTATTTTCCTCCCGAAGAGATCATCCGGCTCTTAGCCAGCTTGCCATTACTCAGGAAATAATAATACTTACCGCTCTTCTTCAGCCATTTCTTCACATAAACCTTGCCGTTCGAAGCAGCGTAATACTTTGCATTCTTATACGTGATCCATCCGGTCACCCGATTGCCTTTGGAATTGAACCGGTAAATACTTCCGTCGATCTTCAGCCACGTGTTCTTTGCGTAACGTCCGTTGGAAAGCCGGTATTTTTTTCCTTCCCACTTTCCTCCGGTCACTGTCTTCGCCGAGGCCACTACATTTGTGCTCGCTGCAGATGCCTGTATCGTCCCAGCCGTACACAATACGCACAGAAGAACTGCCGCCAGCACCAGCAGCTTTTTACATATACCGCGAATATTCCTCACCTCTTTACGTTGTTTTTTTATGTATCATACTGTTTTTAACATATTCAATATACCCTACTCATGCAATTTTGTCAAACTTTCCCTTATGATTCTGGCCAATATCTTTCCTTTACTTTTTGTCCACAATTTTTGCTTTCGGATAAATCTTCGCCATCCGCTCGTCCGGAAAATGCTCATCCAGGATCAGTTCTAACGAGCTGTCCGCTGCGATTTCTCTCTGACGTTTCGAATAACGGTCCAGAGCCAGCGCCGATATTGTTACATTAACAGTCATTAATACGATCAGTACCCAGGTCAGCGCAGGGCCGATCCTTTTTGGTATCTTTTCAATCCACCTGGAAAGGAAGGGATAGATCCCCTTCAGCCAGAGTACCGCAATGATCCCCCAGAAAAAACAATACAGAAGATTTACGCGTCCGCCGAGATTGAAGGGAATTTTACTGTAATCCCAGAATACCGTCCCGAATACGATCTCCGTAATGACGCTGCACACGTATTCATATGTGCCGCCAACCACTGTGCCGTAGAAAAACAGATACCGGTCGCTCCTGTCACGGTACCGGTACATCAGGGCAGTCAGCAGGGCGCAGGCAAACCCCCAGACGATGCTGAAAGGTCCGTACACGACGCTGCTTCTGCTCATCCACCATCCCATTGAGATGCGGCAGAATACTGTCTCTACCAGATCTCCGAAAAAGGAACCGATCAGGAACAGCCACGCCAGCTTGTAAAATCCGCTGCCCTCCGCAAACTTTTTTTCTTCCTTCGGTATCTCCCTGGCTTTCTCCTGCAGGATTTTTTCGGTGGAGAGATTCGGATAGGAGCGCTCCAGCCTCTTTTGGATCGCGGATGTAATGGCATTCCCGAAGGAAGCCGACACCTTCTGCATATTATCCGTCATACCGGACAGCCGTTTTATATAGCTTCTCCATTTCCACACCACCGCAAGCGCGCTGAACAGGTCGAGCCCGAGAAGTACCATAATGACAGCCAGGATAAGCCGTCCTACACTGTACGGTATCAGATGGATCAGTTTCAGGATAAGCGGATTTCCTATCCAGATGACGCCTATGGCCGCCGCTCCGAAAAGCAGAAGAATCGGCACCGTTATGTATCCGTGAAATCCAACACGGAATTTACTGTAATCCCACCACTCTCTGTGAAAAATCTGCTGCAGGATAACGCCTGTGATGACCGTCAGCACCGCACTTAATACCATCCCGCCTAAGAACAGGAACAGCGGATAATCCTTCAATTCAGACAAAAAGAGAGTGTACGCCACCGCCGAAGCCCCGTACGCAGGGCACACCGGGAGATTCAATACACCTGTATTAATAAATTTTTTTCTTTTTGCCGCCGCCAACGCAACCCCGGTGCACCATCCGAGCAGTGAATAAACGAGAAACAGCCAAATCAGTTCATAATAAGAGTATTGCAGATTGTACATATGTCCTCCTGTTTATCTTCCGTCTGCCCTTACTGCATTCCCGGTTTTTCCTCTGCATGCAGATCCATATTGCATTTCCTCCGACTATTTACACATACACCGATACCAATTGTAATGCACACCGAATCAGAATGCAACTCCAAATTTCCCCGCCTGTATGGCTGGATAAATTCCCCCACCTGGACGGTTGGATGCTCCGAAGGTAACAGTTCAGCCGACCAGGACGAGAAGATTGCAGGACCGCGCGCTGCTTCTGCAGCAATATTCCTCTCTCACCACGAAAAGGAACCTCCACCGGAGCTTCCTTTCGCATGCATGGCAACAAAAAAGCTGCCCGAAGTTTCATTCCGGACAGCCTTTTTTGTTAAATGTCTTTAGATCAGCACATGCTTGTAGTCCAGTCTCTTCATCTCGTCCAGAAGCGCTTTTTCCTGCTCCGGTGTCAGATTTTCCATCGGACGTCTCATGTTGCTCGTCTTGATGATCCCCTCGTCTTTCAGGATCACCTTATATGCCGCAATATTGTTGATTGCACACATCACAGCGTTCAGCACATTTGTACGGCGCTGGTACTTCGTAGCAAGATCAAAATCCTTCTTCTGAATCGCGTCCCAGATAGCTGCATAATGCTCTCTGACGATCATCGCATTGCCAGAAACAACACCGTCTCCGCCTACCGCGCAGAGCGCCTCAAACAGGTGATCCGGCCCTACGAGGACACTGAACTTCTGGTCATTTACCATCATGAACTGCTGCAGCTTCGTGAAGTCCGGATAACTGTACTTAATGCCAAGTACGTTCGGGCACTGCTTTGCCACCGCTTCGCAGACTGCCGCATTCACATCGTTGACCGCATTCTGCGGAATCGCATACATATATACAGGGAAGTCTTTCGATACGCTGTTCGCCACTGCCACATAGAAATCTATCAGCCCCTGATCACTCAGCTTATAGAACGCCGGCGTAACAACACCGATTCCGTCTGCACCGATCTTTTCCGCATGCTGCGCCAGCTCAATGGTATCCTTCAGATTCCATGCGCCTACATGCACAAATACCGGCACTCTCCTGGCTGCCTGCTCCACAGTCACCTCTGCAACCAGCTTTCTTTCCTCCACTGTCAGGTACATCATCTCGCCAGTCGTACCACAGGGATACAGGCACTGAAGACCGCCGTCGATCACGTAATCCACCAGGTTTCTCAAGGATTCCACGTCAATTGTGTCCTCATCTGTCAGCGGTGTAACGATTGGTACTACTGTTCCATACAATTTCTGCATTATTTTGTCCCCCTTTTATATATATTCTGACAATAATCATTATTATCTTACCATATCTTTTTCTTCTCTTCAACGACAAAATCAGAAAATAACACCAAAATAAGGAAAACAGCAGTCTCGGATTGTATCCAAAACCGCTGTATATCCAATATCTGGTTCCGTTTCTTCTTATTTATATACTATAGGAAACGACTTTAGTCGTTTCCTTTTGCGCCGGCCGCATGCCGCCAAAGGCGGCTGTTTCCTTGATGCGGCCGTGTGCATCCATTATAGTAAACGACATTATTTATGTCGTTTACTATAATTACACTTAATATTTGCCATTTCATCCGCAATACTTATTTTTTAATTGATCCAGCAGTTCTATCTGCCTGACATCCAGTCCGCTTCCCTTTATGCCACGGTTCAGGTAATCCGCGCACTGTACCATCAGATCTACGTTTTCAGACATCATATCCGTCACGTAGTATTCCTCAAACGTACCGCGGATCACCGACAAAACCCATTTCTGGTGCTTCACGCTCTGCATCACCAGCCAGCGCACCGCTGCGCTCTCTTCCCGGGAAGCTTCCTGTATGCCCTTCTTTTCATTTTCAGTCAATATATCCATCTGTCTTGTAAGCATTGTACTGCTTTTTCAGCTTGATGAATACTGTACCGTCACTTTCCTCCTTCTGTTCCACAACCTGATATTTTGTTTTTTTGCGGTCCAGAACTTCCAGGAATTTCTTCAGATCCTCCTTCGGATCCGCATCATTATACGTATCAAACCGAATCGTCTGCTCCAGACATGCACTTGTAATCCGTTTCATTGCTGTATCCTCCCACGGTTATAATTTTCTTAAATTGTATCACGAAAAAAACATTAATGTAAGCACTTTTTACAATTTTGTGAACTTTTACAGGGACATTCTCGCATATTTTTGTGCATTCTGTACAACCTCATGCTAAATCAGCTATCTGAATCAGAATTCTTTCCTCCGGTATATGGCAAGGCTGACGGATATGGACACCGGCAGGAGCAGGACGGCAGCGGCCACCCATGCATACATAAATGCCTCTGAAAAAAGAACCCGGGTAACCGGATCAGGGATAAATTCTCCCCCTGTCAATCCGATCGCGCCTGGTATCAAAAAAGCCAGCATCAGAACGACTCTCCCCTTTTCCACGCCAAACCGGAAAATAAGCGGCAGAACCACATCCAGCGCCAGCAATCCCAGCGTCAGGAAGATACTTAATAAATCTGAAAATTCTTCAACCGGTGTACGGAGCGCCGCGTTCATCCCGGCAAACAGCGCCATGCTGCACACCAGCGCCAGAAGTGACAACGCGTACTTTGACAGAACCATTTCACGTCTTCCCACAGGCATCGTGAGAGCATACTTATCCCAGCCGTTTTTTTCGTCGTACGCATATGCCGTGACCGCGATCAGCACAGAAAATACAGTCAGCATGCCGCCAAGAAAGGACGGATCGTTCTCCATGCCTGCCACCACGACCCAAATAGCAAGAACCAGCAGATAGATTCTTGCCTGCTGCTTTAAATTCATCAGGTCCTTATACAATAAGCTCATCATCATTTTTTCCCTCCGTGTTTTACATGATACAGCATAATGTCTTCAATAGACGCCGGATCCTGTACATAGCTGCCCGGCACATATTCCCGCAGGGCCAGCGCTTCCACTCCGAACATGTTTTTGCGGATACCGATGACAGCCCCCGGGTCAAGACAGGAAAGCTCCTGTTCACTGCATTTTACGATAACGTATTTGCTCAGCAGCTCTTCTTTCTCCTCACTGAACACCACACGTCCCTCGTGCAGAAACGTAATATAATCACAGATTCTCTCAAGATCGCTTATAATATGTGAGGAAATAAAAATACTGTGGCTTTCATCCTGAATGAAAGCAAGAAAAATGTCGAGGATCTCGTCCCGCACGATCGGATCAAGTCCGCTGGTAGCCTCATCAAGGATCA
>CAYLPF010000014.1:0-13072 GCA_964385485.1 uncultured Lachnospiraceae bacterium
TCTGGCACAGCAGGAGGCTGAGCAGGCAGCGGCAGAACAGGCATATCTGGATGCGGTCGCAGCGGAAGCGGCGGCACAGCAGCAGGCAGCGTGGGATGCAGAGTATCAGGCACAGATAGCAGCCGAGCAGGCGGCGGCAGACGCCCAGGCACAGGCAGACGCGGCGGCAGCGCAGGCAGCCCAGTCCGCTACAGACGCCCAGGCACAGGCAGATGCGGCATATCAGCAGTATCTGGATGCTCAGGCAACAGCGGATGCAGCGACACAGCAGGCCGATGAGCAGGCGGTTATCGATGCGGCAGCGCAGGCACAGGCAGAATACCAGGCGTACCTGGATGCCCAGGCAGCGGCAGATGCACAGGCGGCAGCCGACGCCCAGGCAGCGGCGGAGGCTCAGGCAGCGGCAGACGCGGCAGCGCAGGCAGCAGCGGAAGCGGAGGCTCAGGCCCAGGCGGCAGCCGATGCGGCGGCACAGCAGACATATGAGGATACATCCTATACGGATACCTCATCAGCGGATACTACACAGTCCTATTCTTCCTTAGGACAGGAGATCGTGAACTACGCAGTACAGTTTGTCGGCAATCCTTACGTATGGGGCGGCACGAGCCTGACAAACGGCGCTGACTGTTCCGGATTTACACAGTCCGTATTCGCAAACTTCGGTATCAGCATTCCGCGTACAGCGGCAGCACAGTCCGCCAGCGGCACAGCGGTTGACTTGAGCGAGATTCAGGCAGGAGACCTTCTCTTCTACTATGGAGACAGCGGCATCGGACATGTGACGATCTATATGGGTAACGGACAGGTCGTACACGCAAGCAACGCGAGCACAGGTATCACGATCTCAGACTACAGCTACAGGACGCCGTGCAGCGCAAGAAGATATTGGTAGATCAGATCATATGATTAAGATACGGGAGTCCACTGGCAACAGTGGGCTCCCTTCCTTGTTGTTGCCGCTTGCTATTCCGGGATGATAAGAGTAAAATATGACATGAGTTTACACAATATAAGCATGCTGCAATTCAGTTGTGTGAGAAAGAAAGGATGAAAAAATGGAAAAGACAAACGTACTATCTGTAGGTAACTTAAGCGCCGCGCCGGGAGAAAAAATCCAGTCTTATCTGGAAGTGGAGGGTACTCCCGTGAAGATGCCCATTACTCTGATCAATGGTGAGAAGGCAGGAAAAACTGTGGTGATCACAGGCGGCACACATGGAGGAGAGTATCCTGGCGTGGAGACCGCGATCCGCCTGGCAAAGGAGCTGCAGCCGGAGGAAATAAGCGGCCAGCTGATCATTGTGCATCCGGTAAATGTACCTGCGTTTCAGGCGAAGCTTCAGTATGTAGGACCTTATGATGGGAAAAATCTGAATCGGGAATATCCCGGCAAAGCAAGAGGAACTGTGACACAGCGTATCGCTTATACGATATCTTCCATGCTGTTTACCCAGGCTGATTTTTATATGGATCTTCACGGCGGCGATATCCATGAAGCGCTGACTCCCTTCGTTCTTTATTCCAAGCTTGGCATCAATGAGGAACAGACGAAGCTGTCAGTCGAGGGAAGCAAAGCGTTGGGGGTAAAATACGTCGTCGGTTCTGTTTCTTCCAATGGGACGTTCGGATGCGCGGCTGCTATGGGTGTTCCTGGATTTCTGGCAGAGATTGGCAACCTGGGCCTGTGGACGGAGGCAGAGGTTGCGAAATACGTATCAGGCGTGAAAAATGTGCTCCGTTTGCTGGAAGTGATCCCGGGCGGAGTGGTTGAAAATAAAGATTATGTGATGATGGACCATATGTCAGGCTATGACGCGGAACAGACCGGGTGCTGGTACCCCTGCGTGAACATTGACGATAAGGTGAAAAAGGGAGATAAGCTTGGAGAGATCAGAGATTACTTCGGAAATCTCCTGGGTGAATATTTTGCGCCCTGCGACGCCGTGATCCTGTATGTCATAGCGTCTCTGCCTATCAATGAGGGCGAGCCCATCCTTGCATGGGGCTGAGATCACGATGTTTGCCATATGACACAAATAAGTGGGTTAAGGAAGGTAATATATTATGATGCGATATTGCAAAGAGGGCATCGGTGAAAAAATCGTTGATATTGTTGGAAGTATCAGCGAGATCAATGCGGCGAGGTATGACGAAGCGACCATGCTGGCAAATTATGGACATATTCCGCCGACACTCAAGACACCGGAGGAGATCGTGGCTGCGGCCCGGGAAGTGAAAAAGGAGATTGCGGATCTTCCGGGCCGTGAGGGACTGTACTTAAGAGGTATGCTGGACGCCTTTGAAGAGTACGCGAGGATCCTTGCGGGAGAAGACATTTCCTACATTGACGCCATAGAAGTGATGCAGCAGGTGCGGCTTCGCCCTGTTCCCCGGGAAAAGTACGAGGCATTAAGTGCAAAAACAGGAGAGCGGCTCGAAGAGCTGGGTTATACGGGTACCGTTGGACAGAAGGTGAGAGCCTACCTTGCCGATACGGCCCTGCAGGCTGATAAAGTAACGGAATACGCAAACTCATTGTTAGCGCTTGCGAAGGCGAAGTGTGAGGAGCGGGTAGTTGTGATGGCCGGGGGCGACGGAATAAATAAAATAGGATCCGTGCGCGGTGTGTTCTGGAGCGGCAATTCCAGATACATCGATGATTTTCGCGGAGAGCTGACTTTTAACATTGACCGTCCCTGGAGTGTCCCCACCTTTGCCAACGTGCTCTGCCATGAGGGCTATCCCGGCCATCAGGCGTTTTACAGCCATTGGGACGACCTGTACCGTCAGGGCAGACTGCCGCTGGAGGCTGCTTATTATTCTACAGCGGGCAATCCTGCGGATCCTATGTTTGAAGGATCTCCGGAAACAGCGCTTCATTTTCTGGGCTGGGATGATTTTGATGAGGATACGCCGGAGATCACGGATGAGCAAAAGAAGACGTTTATACTGGGCAGAGACATTCTTGACCTTCAGAGATTTCTGCAGATGCAGGCCTGCTATATGTATCATGTAGAGGGCGCCTCGATGGAGGAAGCTGTTGCGTATATGCTGAAGGATGGTATTTTTTCCAGGATAGAGGCTGAGAATACATGCAGATTCTTTACACATCCGGTACAGCGTTATTATTATCCCTGTTATTATTATGGGTACCGTCTCGTATCCGGGTGTTATAGAGAGGTGCCGAAGGAGAAACGGCAGGAATTTTTCCGCATTCTGTATGACCGTCCCCATACAAACGAGACATTGATCCGGGAAGTAAGCGAACTGATCGGAAAAGAAATAGATCCACTGAAAGAGTGGTAATAAAACGGCACTCCCCGATCTGCAGGCTTCTGCATATCGGGGAGTGTTGTTTCAGAAGGACTTAATAATCTCCTCTGTCATTGATCTTATCACAGCGACAGCCAGCTCTACGGTTGCCTCAAAGTCATAATAGGAAGTGATCCCATAATGAGAATGGATGTAGCGCACCGGAACGCCCGCCACGATCACAGGAATTCCATCCAGAGACGTATTGATCATCGCTCCGTTATTTCCGCCGCCTTCACGGACAGAAGCCTGGACCGCCAGGTGATTCTTTTCCGCCAGGTCTAACGTATATCGCTGATAACGCGGGGAACAGATGATGGATCGGTCCATAAACCGGATCATCGGGCCTTTTTTCAGTGCGGTCTGAATTGCGTAAGGCTCTGTAAAGGTATCGTCCGCAGGGCAGCCCTCAAAGCAAAGGGCAATCCCGGGTTTCACATGTTTTACAGCGACCCTGGCGCCGCGCTCCCCTACTTCTTCCTGGGAGGAGAGCACGCCTACTACGTCAACCGCCAGATCCTCATCCGCAAGGCGATGCATGGTTTCGATCAGCGCCGCGCATCCGATGCGGCAGTCGAATCCTTTGCCGATCATCACATCGCGTTTTTCGTCATAAGAGAAGTGTACATCAGAGATCACAGGCTCGCCGATACGGATACCGAAATTTTCTTCCGCATCCTGGGCGCTCAGGGCCCCAACGTCGATGGAAAGGCTGGAAATAGAGGGGACAGTCCCGTTTTCCCGCTCTGCCGCGCTCATAAAATGCACCGGCTTTGCAGCGATCACACCGGGAATATATTCTCCGTAACGGTTACGTACCAGTACCTTAGAAGAAGGCAGCGCAGAAACATTCCAGTTGCCAAGCCCCACAAAACGGAGCAGTCCGTTGGGACGGATAGAATGCACCATAAAACCAACTTCATCGCTGTGGGCATCCAACATGAATACAGGTTTATTTCCAGTGTTGGATTTTCGATACATATAAAGATTGCGCAGGCAGTCTTCTTCCATGTCTGCTACATCCTCCATATATTTTCTGGCTGTGTTTACAGCCTCATCCTCGAACCCGGAAGGACCGATAGCGTCCGACATTTCCCGGATCATTTTCAAAGTGTCTTTCTTTACCATTTTTATTCTTCCTTATCTGTTATGTTTAGACATCGAAGTCAAAAAATACCCGGCGGCTCAGCTCCGTTTTTGCCTTTAAACGATTATTTCGGCTGCGGCAATGGGAGCTTTTCCAGTTCTGCTATGAAATCTACGATGTAATCCGCCATGGTCTGCAGCATCTCGCGGCCCCATTCCTCCGTCGCAAGACCGGGCTCGTCCGTGCCGTACCAGCCATTTCCAAAGTAATTCTGCGATTCTCTCGGGAAGGTTACAGTAGCGCCTTTGAATTTTACGCTGCCCCAGCCGGTGGTAGGCATAGATTCAGAGACATCGTTGATCATGTTCATAGGTACATGGATATAATCCATGTCCACAAGAGCAGGATCCACTCCCATAACGCCGGCGGTTTCCTCCGCGCCGCCGTGGCCGCCCTTCCACTCAGGACGCAGTTCGCCGGCCATCAGCCACCAGTTCAGACACGCAAGCCACGCTCCTTTTTTGTGAAGCTCCATACCGACCGCTTCAATCGCTTTTACGTTGCCGCCGTGACCGTTCAGGATAATGAATTTGCGGAATCCGTAACGGTACAGACTGTCGCATACCTTACTCAGGATCAGAGTCAGGCCATCTGTGCCGATGGTAACTGTTCCGGGACAGCCGTAAATAGAATCTGTAGCGCCGTAAGGAATGGTGGGGGCTACCAGCACATCGCATTTATCTTCAAAAAGCTCTACGATACGATCCGGAATCAATGTATCGGTACCAAGAGGCATATGCTGCCCATGGTTTTCAATGCTTCCCACGCAAATAAGGACTGTCTGGCTTTTTTTCAGGTATTCTTCTACCTTTTTCCCTGTAATGTTTGTTAAACGCATAATTTTCCTTCCTGAAGGAGATTGTGGGATACTCCGGCAATATTGCCATGAATGCCGCAGATTTCCTTCAAAATAATTTAGTTATAGTAATGCCGGGGTCAGAAAAGGACTAATCCTTTGTGACACCTGACAGAGTTCAGTATATGTCTGCGAATTTTTTCTGTCAATATGCAAAAGAGGAAAACCGGGCAATTTCCGGGCGCTGTCCGCTCCGGATTTACAAATGTACGCGTAAAAAAACCGAATATCCATAAAAAATTAATTGACGAATGACGTTTCGGCTATTATTATTAATTTACTGATTAAACTTTAACACTTTAAATTTCGAGTAGAATGAAGTGCGGGATGGGAGGACTTATGGCAAAATACTTATTCAAACGAATTGTCACCGCAGTGATCACACTGTTTATTGCGGCAACACTGACCTTTTTCATTATGAATCTGGTCCCCGGAGATCCGTTCCTTACGGATAAAGCGCCTTCAGAAGAGGCCAGAGAAGCGCTTCGCGCAAAATACGGTCTGGATCAGCCGTTGACGGTTCAGTACAAAAACTATATGCTGAATCTGCTGCATGGCGATTTCGGCGTAAGCTATGTTCAGGCAAAGAATAAGCCGATCATCGACATTATCAAGCAGTCTTTCCCCGTATCTGCCAAGGTAGGCGGCATTTCTATTTTGCTCGCGTTTGTGCTGGGTGTGCCATTAGGCTGTATTTCGGCGCTTCGGAGGAATAAGTGGCAGGACAATATCATACGGTTTATCTCCACGCTGGGTGTGGCTATGCCGGGATTCGTTGTCGCCACCCTGATGATGCTGGCTTTTGCCGTGAATCTGAAATGGGTGCCCGTATCCGGCCTGGATAAACCATCCTCATACATACTTCCCGTCATTGCACTGGCGCTGTCTCCCATGAGCTACATTGCCCGTCTGATGCGTTCCAGTATGCTGGATGCCCTTGGACAGGACTACATCCGTACAGTCAGGGCGAAGGGGATGACAGAATTCGTCACCACCTTTAAGCATGCCCTGCGGAACTCGCTGATCCCGGTTATCACCTATATGGGGCCCATGATCGCCAACGTGCTGACCGGCGGTTTCGTGGTGGAAAGTATCTTCAATATCCCGGGCCTGGGCCGTTACTTCGTGAAATCCATCCAGAGCCGCGATTACACGATCATCATGGGTACCACTGTATTTTATGCGGCCTTTCTGATTTTCTGCACACTGGTCTGTGATATTATTTACAAGGTTGTAGACCCGAGAATCAAGCTGGATGCGTAAGGAGGTGTAATTGTGGACAAAGATCAGGTTTTAAAATCATTGAATATTGAGTCTGCCCCGGATTTTACCGCGGATGATTTTGTTCCGGCAAGTGAGACGGAAAAAGAGCAGACAACATTGACGCAGGCTCCGGTCACGTATTGGAAGGATGCCTGGAGACGTCTGAAGAAAAATAAAATCGCTGTCGTATCTCTGGCTGTGATCGTTGTGCTGATCCTTTTTGCGGTCATAGGTCCGATGCTCAGTCCATATACTTACTCCCAGCAGATACGGGGACATGAGAAAATGGCTCCCTGCTTTGCGCATCCTTTCGGTACCGATAATCTTGGCCGTGATCTGCTGGTGCGGACCATGATCGGCACCAGGATCTCTCTGCTGATCGGTATTGTGTCGGCGCTGATCGTTCTGATCATCGGTTCCGCGTATGGCGCGACGGCAGGACTGATCGGCGGCAGCGTGGACAATATCATGATGCGTATAGTGGACATTATCAATGCCCTTCCTACGATATTGCTGGTGGTAGCCATCAAAATGGTGATCGAGACGCCCCTGGATAATCTGATCAACAGCAGCCCGGCGTTTAAGCCCCTGCAGAAGCTTGGTTCCGGTATTATTGCCATTTTTATTGTATATGGCCTTCTTTACTGGGTAGGAGCCGCGCGTATCGTCCGCGGGCAGGTGCTGCAGCTCAAGGAGATGGAATACGTAAATGCCGCTACAGCGCTTGGAAGCACGAAGAGGCGATTGATCATGAAGCACCTGCTTCCCAACTGTGTGGGCCAGCTTGTGGTTACTACGATGCTTCAAATTCCATCCGCGATCTTTACGGAGGCATTTCTCAGTTTTCTTGGTATCGGTGTATCGGCGCCTATGGCCAGCCTCGGTTCCCTGTGTTCCGACGCATTAAACGGTATTATATCTTATCCGTACCGGGAGATATTCCCTGCGGTTATTATCAGTATCATCATTCTGGCGTTCAATCTGTTTGGCGACGGCCTTCGGGATGCACTTGACCCGAGATTAAAGAAATAAGAGGAAAAAAGCGATGGAAGAAAAGAAAAATGGAAACCTGCTTGAGGTAAAGGATCTTGAAGTCAGCTTTTTTACCTATGCAGGAGAAGTAAAAGCAGTCAGAAAAATCAGTTATACATTAAAGCCTGGCGAAGTGATGGGTATCGTAGGAGAATCCGGCTCCGGCAAGAGCGTATCCTCCTTCGGGCTGATGGGGATGATCGCCGAACCCGGAAAGGTGATCGGCGGTTCTATCACCTTTGACGGCAAGGTAGTGACTTCTCTTCCGGAGAAGGAGCTTTTGAAGATCCGGGGAAAAGATGTCAGCATGATCTTCCAGGATCCCATGACATCTCTGGATCCCGTATTTACCGTAGGCGACCAGATTGAAGAAGCGCTGAAAAAGCATACGGATTTAGACAAAGCGGCCCGCAGGAAGCGCATTATTGAGCTGTTCGATCTGGTGGGTATCAATCAGCCGGAAAAGCGTATGAAGCAGTACCCCCACGAATTTTCCGGAGGTATGCGGCAGCGTGTAATGATCGCCATGGCGCTTTCCTGCAATCCCAGGCTGCTGATCGCCGATGAGCCTACCACCGCGCTTGACGTAACGATCCAGGCGCAGATCCTGGAATTGATGAAGGAACTGAAGGAAAAGATTAAGATGGCCATCATCTTTATCACGCATGACCTGGGCGTGGTATCCGAGATCTGCGACCGTATTTCCGTAATGTACGCCGGCACGATCGTGGAGAGCGGTACCAGCGATCAGATCTTCTACGAGCCGAAGCACCCTTATACATGGGGTCTTTTGGCCAGCGTACCGAAAATCAACGCGGACGAGCATGAACGCCTCATCCCCATCGAGGGAAATCCGGTGGATCTGATCAATCCCCCGGCCGGATGTCCGTTTGCTCCCCGCTGTAAATATTGTATGAAAGCCTGCTTAACCAAAATGCCGCCTGAAAGCACGCTGAAAGACGGCCACCGCGTTTCCTGCTGGCTGCCGGTAAAAGAAACGATGGAAAAGGAGGCGTAAGCATGGGAGAAAAGACGAAAAAGGACGATATCCTGCTGGAAGTGAAAAACCTGAAAAAATATTTTCCCATCAAAGCCGGATGGATGAAGACAAATTACGTGAAGGCTGTGGATGATGTCAGCTTCTTTATCCGCAGAGGTGAAACGCTGGGGCTTGTAGGTGAGAGCGGATGCGGTAAGACGACCCTTGGCCGTACGATTCTCCGTCTCCATGAGCCTACGGATGGCCGGATCATCTATGAAGGGAAGGATATTACCCATGTGGATATGCTGCCCTACCGCAAAAAGATGCAGATCATTTATCAGGATCCCTATGCGTCCCTGGATCCCCGCATGACAGTGGGCGATATCGTGGGCGAGCCTCTTGATATCCACAAGATCTGCAAGACAAAGGAAGAGCGTACGGAGCGCATCAACAAAATGCTCGCCACCGTGGGGCTGAATACGGAGCACGCGAACCGCTTCCCGCACGAATTTTCCGGCGGACAGAGACAGCGTGTCGGTATTGCCCGCGCACTGGCTATCGAACCCAGTTTTATCGTCTGTGACGAGCCGATTTCCGCCCTGGATGTTTCCATTCAGGCGCAGGTGGTGAATATGCTGGAGGATCTCCAGGCGGAGCAGGGATTTACGTATCTGTTTATCGCCCATGATCTTTCTGTGGTAAAGCATATCAGCAACCGTATCGGCGTTATGTACCTTGGCCATATGGTGGAGCTTACATCCAGCCATGAGCTGTATAAGCGCCCGCTCCATCCATATACACAGACGCTGCTCTCCGCGATTCCCATTGCGGATCCGAAAGCCAGCCGCGCCAAGAAGCGTATCGTTTTACAGGGGGATATACCCAGCCCCATTAACCCTCCCAGCGGATGTACGTTCCGCACACGCTGCCCGTATGCGACGGAGCAATGCAGCCAGTGCGCGCCGGAATTCCGGGAGGTGGAAAAAGACCATTTTGTGGCCTGCCACAATCTGGAAAAGATCAACTGATCACAGGATAATATATCGGCTTGCCGATCATATTATAAACGCAGTCGTTTAAACAGAGGGAGATATTTTAAATGACTGCGAAAAACCATTATATTTAAGGAGGAAACAAGATGAAAAACAGCTTTCTTAAAAAAGCGGGCGTAATGCTGCTGGCTTCTGCCATGGTATTTGGAACTGTGGGTATCTCAGCAGCCGCCGATGAAAAGGAACCCCTCGAGATCGCCGTAGTAGACGGCACAGAACCGGGCACATTGGATCCCAATGCGGTAAACTCCAACGATGCGATGACTAAAGTGCTTCATCTGTATGAAGGCCTTATGAGATATGGCCGCGATGGAGAGAACCTGGAATATGGCCAGGCAGAATCCTATGACGTCAGTGAAGATGGCCTGACTTATACTTTCCATCTGCGTGACGGGATCACATGGTCCGACGGGCAGCCGGTAGTGGCAGGCGATTTTGTGTATTCCTGGCAGAGACTGGTAAGCGGCAGCTATGACAACAGCAACTTTATCGATATGGTGGTGAATTCCCAGGAGATCCAGAGAGGGGAAGCAGAGCCTTCTACGCTCGGTGTGGAAGCAACGGACGACCAGACTCTCGTTGTAACGCTTAAGAATCCCTGCACGTACTTCCCGCAGCTGACCGCGGCGGCAGTTATGAGCCCGGTACGTCAGGATATGGTAGAGACCGGCGACCAGTGGTACGCGGACGGCTCCACAAACATCGGCAACGGTGCATTTGTTCTTCAGGAGTGGCTGAATCAGGATCAGATCGTTATGGTGGCTAACGAAAATTACTGGGAAGCAGATGCGGTCGGCCCGACTAAGCTGACATGGAAACTGATGGACAATGATAATACGATCATGAACGAATTTGAGAGCGGACAGATCATGTATGCCGGCACCTATCCGACAGAAGAGTTTGACCGCCTGAATGATGCGGGATATGTACAGTCGGCGCTGATGGCAGGTACCTATTACATCGAGCTGAATGTAGGAGAGAAGGGTGTTCCTGAGCTGCAGGATGCAAACGTCCGTAAGGCTCTGGCCCTGGCAATTGACAGAACCTATATCTGTGATGTGGTTAAGGGCGGTACAGGTGAAGTGCCTGCTGATACATTCGTTGGTATCGGATTTACGCTTCCGGATGGTTCAGCATTCTATGATTCCTGTGAAAAATACTGGGACAACAACGATTACGAAGGAAACTGTGAAAAGGCGAAGGAGCTGCTGGCAGAGGCAGGTTATCCGGATGGAGAAGGCTTCCCGACCCTGCAGTACACCATCAACAATAACTCCGGCCATCAGGCAATCGCTGAGTATCTGCAGCAGTGCTGGAAGGAAGTCCTGAACATTGATGTTACCATCGATTCTCAGGAGTTCGCAGTGCTTCTGGATATGCGTACCAGCGGAGATTACGAGATGGCGCGCGCGGGCTGGACGGTAGACTTCCAGGATCCGGCGTCCCTGTTCGATCTGTGGACAAGCTGGAGCGGAAACAACGACGCATTCTACAGCAGCGAGGAATATGATTCTCTGATCACCAGCGCCGCTGAGAGCGCGGATGCTACAGAGCGTTTTGATTATCTGCGTCAGGCAAATGCGCTGCTGGGCGAAGACATGCCGGTTATCCCGCTGTACTACTATACAGAGTCCTATCTGTTAGACACTGAAAACTACGACGGATTCTTCGTATACCTTGCGATGCCAATGTTCCGTTACGTAACAGCAAAATAATAGATGGCATTTACTTATAGAGGGGCTGATTGAATCAGCTCCTTTTTGCATGCGAAAGAAGCTCCGGTGGAGGTTCCTTTTCGTATTTTCCCGAATTTAGACAGGGCATATGTGAAGGGATTTGCTTGCAGTATAAATCCGAAGGTGTTATACTTGATTCCATATCAGAAATGATTTTGTTTTATAGGGAACGACTTTCCTTATATGATTTTCAAGTATGTTTCAGGAGACAAAGGGTATGGCAAAAAATGACTGGTATGAAGCCGGAGACCAGATCAGGAAGCTGGTTCAGGATGCGGTGGACAGTAAGGATTTCTCACAGCTTGGCAGCACGATCGCAAATGTTGTGAATGACACGGTGAATGGGCTGCAGTCGGCGCTGAAGGAAAATCTGTCGCAGAAGGCGGGACAGTCCGGATCCTCACAAAGCGGGTATGGCGAAGGATACCAGAATGCAGATGGACACCAGAACGCAGACGGGGAGAGCTGCTCTCATAGCGAATATCAGGATGCGGGAAATGAACGCCATTCCCGCAATGAATACCAGTATACGAACCGGGAGGCGGCGGAGCGGATCCGCAGGAACATACGCGAAAAGCAGCGTCAGGTCCGGGAAAAGTGGACGGATCCGGAAAATACAACGGAGCGCACGGCCCGGAAGAGCGGGGCGGGATCAGGAAGCCGCACAAGCGCTCCGGTGAAGGTGAAACAGAAGGTTCCGGGGGAGTTTTCAGGCAGGATCATGAAATGGACCGGCTACGGCATGGGCACGATGTTCGGTATGTCGCTGGCGATTATTCTGCTGATATCTTTGGCTGAACATGTTATGATGGTGGTTCCGGGAGGCATCCTGGCAATCTTTTTTGGCATGAGTATGTATATCGGGATAAAAGGCGGAGGCAGAGTCAGGCTGGCCGAAAGGTTCCGCAGATATCTGTCTGTGCTTGGCAGCAGGACATATTGCACGGTGAAAGAGCTGGCGGCAGCGATCGGCAGGAATGACAGGTTCGTTCAGAAAGATCTGAAGAAGATGATAGGGCGGGGCTTTTTTAAAGAAGGATATCTGGCAGGCAAAGATACGCTGCTGATCACGGATAACAGTACATACAAGCAGTATCTGGATACGCAGGCGGAATATGAGCGAAGAACCATGGCAAATGGGCAGGGTGATACGGGCAATCCTCCGGATAAAGGCGGAAAAGCGGGTGCGCAGGCGAACATGGACGGAGCGCTGCGGGATGACGGCGCGGAGCATCAGAGCAGTGTGAATGCGAATCTGACTCCCGAGTGCCGTGAGATCATAAGAGAAGGCAGGAAGTATATTCAGCATATCCATGAATGCAATGAAAAGATACCGGGCCAGGAGATCTCGGCCAAGCTGGACCGGCTGGAGATTGTGATCACAAGGATTTTCCGGGAAGCGGAGAAGAATCCGGACGCGGCGTCAGAGCTGAAGAAAATGATGAGTTATTATCTTCCGACAACAAAGAAGCTCCTGGATGCGTACTGTGAGCTGGACGAGCAGCCGATCACAGGGCAGAACATCGGAAATACAAAGAAGGAGATCGAAAACGCACTGGATACGATCAACACGGCGTTTGAAAATCTTCTGGACAGCTTTTTTGAAGAAAAAGCCTGGGATATCTCGTCCGACATCACGGTACTTCATACGATGTTTGCCCAGGAAGGATTGTCAGGGACGGATTTTAC
>CAYLPF010000015.1:0-1394 GCA_964385485.1 uncultured Lachnospiraceae bacterium
GCGGCTGTAAAAGAAGCGAAGGAAACTTTCAAAAAGAACGAAAAATAAGTATAATGGAAAGAGAAAACTGCTGGGCCTGGCCCTGACAGAGAAAGAAATCGCAGAGGAAGGGAGGATGCGGATATGACGATGATGAAGGTAAGCCAGGAGGGCGTATTGGAAAAATATGAAGGACAGGAGGCCGTGGCGGTGGTGCCGGAGGGTGTGGTGAAAATCGGAACGAGTGCCTTTTACGGTAATAAATCGGTCCGGGAGGTGATTCTGCCGGATTCCCTTCAGGAGATTGGCATCGGTGCGTTTCGCAAATCCGGTCTGCAGCAGATGGTGATCCCCTCCGGTGTCCGCAGCATCGAAAGGGAGGCTTTTGCCGACTGTGATGAACTGCATTCCGTACTTCTGCCGGATTCCTTATCCAGTATCGAAAGCTACATGTTTAAAAACTGCAGTAAATTAAGAAAGCTGACGCTGCCGGAGGGATTGAAAGAGATTAAGGCGGAAGCCTTTACCGGCTGCGGGTTTCTGGAACTGAACATTCCGGAGGGAGTGACGTATATAGGAAGAAGCGCTTTTGGCCGCATACAGAGCCTGGAAAAACTGCAGCTTCCGAAAACGCTGACCGGGATTGACCGGGAGGCTTTCTATGGCTGTGTCAGGCTGGAGGAAATACGGCTTCCGGAGGGGATGCTGGAAATCTGCTGGCGCGCCTTTGGCGGCTGCACCGCTCTGGAGCGGGTTACGTTCCCGAAATCGCCGCTGCTTGCATTGGACCGGGAGGCTTTTGCCGGAACACCGGTATACAATGCAAAGGAACTGGAGGAAGCCTGCAGAAAGTCGAATGAGAGAACCATCTACCCGAAACCAAGAGGCTATCAGGAACTGGATTTTGGCGGCATGAAATTCTACTATTGTACTAAAAAGGATGAGTATACTGCCCATGGAATGGCCAGGGGGGAGAGTATGAAACAGTACGGCTTTGTTTATGACTATAGCCTGACGGATTCCCTTGACATTTACCGTGACAAAAAGGGCAGGCCTGTATTGAGGAGCTACGTATCCATCCCAACCTTCGATTCCGGGGACCGGGAATGGAACAGCTACGCGGCGCTGTATCTGGGCCGTGAGGCGGGGGCGTGTTACGGGATTTATGTTACGGGAGGATATAAAATTGCCGGGATGCAGTCGTATTACGACGTCTGGTATGCGGACAGCAAAACGGAAAAAATAATGAAGCAGATAGAAACGGAAGGCTGAAGCCCCAGTACTCTACCTGGATTTTCAGGACAGAATATTAAGGAGGGCAGAGCAAAAAGGGGCGGCTGACCTTTTCGAAGGAAACGGAAGCGTGGCTCCTGCGGAGCTAAAGGGGAGAGAGATGTATCCAGCAGACTGGAAAG
>CAYLPF010000015.1:1494-13031 GCA_964385485.1 uncultured Lachnospiraceae bacterium
AGCGTGGCTCCTGCGGAGCTAAAGGGGAGAGAGATGTATCCAGCAGACTGGAAAGACGGGGTGATCACAGAACTGAACATATCGGAGCGGGTGACAGAAATCAGCATGAGATCCGCCGCCAGCGGCATGCGGTATCCCCGGGGATATTACAAGTTTGGAAAAAACGATGAAACATGGAAATCTGTTGGTTTTATGATATAATAATGCCTGAAAGGACCGATCACGCCGGGAACCGGCGCAGAGGTCATGCGGATAAGGGAAAGCAGAGGATACGATATGAAGTCATTTAGGTTGTCTTATAATCCGTACACTGTGGAGACGAAGCTGTATGAGTGTACGGACGGCGGTGAAATTGCCGTGGATGAAAATTCCCCTATGGCGGTGATCCTGTGGGAGCATATGGGGAAGTGGCTGTCAGCATGGGGTTCCTGGCGGGGCTTCTTTGCGGAGCTGGCGCAGGCCTGCGGGGACGTGAAGCTTGAGATCGGCTTTGAGGGGGCGCAGGAGGATTTTGACGCCCTGTCCGAAGCCGCGCGCCTGGCGGAACAGGATGACAGGATCAAAGCGGAGCTGCATTATATTTCCGGCGCACATTCCGAGCTTCAGGAGGAGAATCAGATAAAGCTGGAAAAGATCAGCTCCCTGCTGGAATATGCAGAGTCGCCGGGAAGATGGGACCATGTGACTGCCGCCGTGACGAAGGCCATAAAAAAGGCGTGGGATCCGTACTTTGAAGTGAATATTGCGGGAGCTGATTCAAAAGCAAAGGCCTGGCTGCAAAACGCCCTGATCGGGCGGAGGGTATTGCCGGAAGAAGACGTCAATGGGACTGCTGCGGCTACGCGGATCGATGTGAATAACTCCAGAGAGGAATTCGCGGTATCCAGCATATCCAGGGGCGGCACACTCTGGCGGTATACGGTTCCGGGAAATACCAGCACGCCATCCGGCAGCGTCATAGTGGAGCATGTGTATGAGCTGGTGGGAAACCTGCTCCGGCAGCAGGAGACGCAAAACCACAGGGAAAGCGCCGGAATGGATGCGGCAAGGCTGACACAGAGGGAGCCAGCCGGGGCGAACGCGGTTGAATTGATACAGATGGAGGGCCCGGCGCCTGATTTTGCGGACTGCAAAATGAAACTGGCCTTCCGGGACTGGCACAGGGAGCAGGCTGTTACAGCGGAAGTTCTGAAGAGGGGCGCTCTGACGGTGCTTGTCCTGGATGGCGGCGCTTTATCCAATGAAGAGACATTGAGGCTGCTGCGTGAACTGGCCGGTATGATAAGGACTGGCCGGGCGGTGAACCGGAACAGATTTGTGATTGCCTGTGTCTGCGGATCTGCAGGGACGGAGGATGGCAAAAAAACCGGGGATACCCTGCGCAGGATCCTGCGGGAGCTTGGAATAGACGAGGCGGGGCTTTTCTTTGTGGGCGAAGATATGCCGGAGGGTATTTCAGGGCTGCGCAGGGCAATCCTGGAGTACGAAAACCGTCATGGGATCCCTATGGCGGTCCAGCAGTTTTACCGCAGGATGCTGGAGCAGATCAGGCAGGAGGAGCAGGAGCTTGGGGCGATGCCGGAGACGCCGGAACGGGAAGAGCAGCGGAGCTGGCTGAAAAACTTCCGGCAGGGGCTGGATACTTTAATAGAAATATAAGGATGCCAGAAATGTGGGAGCGCAGGGCATCTTTCGGACTTAATACCATCATATAACGGAGGACTATGATATGAGTGAGAGGCAAAATGGCGGCCAGACGCCGGAGATGGATCCCGGCACGATCCCGGATCCCCTGCAGAAGGGGTATCTGGCCATTGATTATATCGTAAATAAGTCGTATCTTTCAGAACTGGAAAACTGCGACGTACTGCCGCTTTCCCAGGAGCAGATGCGGCGGAAGGTCAGCGAGAGCGCCTGCTTTTTCCCCATCAGGAAAATTGTGTACGACCGGGAGGAAAACAACCTGCAGAAGCTGGCCAGCGTGTACGCCTGCGCGGCAGTGGCAGGCATCAATCTGGCAATGATCCTGAAATCATCATCCGACAGGGGATTAGAGCTTTACCTTGGCGCATGCGACGAGGAAAACCGGGTAAACGGGGCGTATCCCAAGGCTGCGCTGCTGTATAACTGTTTCATGGGAAATTTCCCGGGCAGCAAAACGCAGGATAAGCAGGGGATCTTAAATATCGAAGAGACGGAGGCGCTGATCCGGGACAGTCTTCCCGATAAATATAACGCCTCCGCGGGAGTCTCCTGTGTGTCGTCGCTTCGCGGACAAAACGGGAATGAGAAAAACGTAAATTTTTATCAGGGAATTGAAAAAGTGATCGAATCTATGAGGGGGAAGGACTACACGGCGCTTATCCTGGCGAAAGCCCTCCGGCCCGCGGAGCTGGACGGGATGAAAAGCGAGCTGGAGACATTGTACATGGAGCTGTCTCCCTTTGCGAAAAGCACTGTTTCCATAAATAACAGTTCCAGTGATTCCGTGACCAGATCTCTGGCGGAAAGCGTTTCTGATTCGGTGACGGATTCCACCTCCAAATCTCTTTCCATCGGCAAAAGCCATACTACGTCGGAGGGAACGAACCGTTTCTCCAGTGTAAATACAGGAATAGGAGTCAGCGCCGGAGGAGATGCCTCACCTTTCAGCGTTTCTCCAAACATTGGACTTTCCAGGGGAAAGGGTACGTTTAATTCGGAAAATGATTCCGACAATACGAACGAGACAGCGACAGAATCCAGGACAGACGCCCATACGGCGTCCACCACCACCTCGGATGGAAAAACGGTCACTGTGACCACGGGCCAGACTCTGCAATTGAACTATGAAAACAAGAAAATGTCAGATATCCTGGCTGCCATCGACCTGCAGTTGAAGCGGCTGAAAGCGGGCGCCAGCCTCGGGATGTTTGCGGTATCCGCATACTTTACGGCTCCGGTCATCGCGGACGTGAGGATGGGGGCCAGCGCCTATAAGGCGGAGATCTCCGGGGATAATACGTACATAGAGCATGCCTGCGTAAATGTGTGGGACAGGGAAAAAACGGATCAGATCATTCCGTATTTAAGGCAGCTTCGCCATCCGGAGTTTGCGCTGCGGGGACTGAACCGCGCGTCCACGACGCCTGCTTCCGTCGTTTCGTCAGCGGAGCTGGCGATCTATATGAATCTGCCGAAAAAAAGCGTGGACGGTATTCCGGTCTGCGAGGGCGTCTCCTTTGGCAGAAATATCCTGTCGCTGGATGAGGGAAAAAAGACGTCGGATAAGCTTCCGCTGGGGCATATCTTCCATCTGGGCCTGCAGGAAAGGGCTGAGGTAGGACTGGACCTGGACAGCCTGACGATGCATACCTTCGTCACAGGCACCACCGGCTCCGGAAAAAGCAATACGGTGTATGGGATGCTGCGCGGCATCCGGCAGCTCCGGCCGGAGATCCGTTTTCTGGTGATCGAGCCTGCAAAGGGGGAGTATAAAACGGTTTTCGGGAATGACAGCGACGTTTCCGTATATGGCATGAATCCCTACGTAACTCCGCTGCTGCGCATCAATCCATTCCGTTTCCGGCGGGGCGTGCATGTTCTGGAACATCTTGACCGGCTGATCAGTATATTCAACGTTTGCTGGCCTATGGAGGCGGCCATGCCGGCGATCCTGAAGCAGGCGCTGGAGCGTTCCTATGAGCAGGCGGGATGGAATCTGCGCCGCTCTGTCAATCAGTTTTCGGAAGAACTGTTCCCGACGTTTTCTGACGTCATGGCAGAGGTAGAGGCGATCCTGAACGAGTCCAGGTATTCCGAGGAAAACAAGGGGAATTACATAGGCGCTCTCTGTACGCGGCTGGAGGAATTGACGACGGGGCTGAACGGCATGGTATTTTCAGCAAAGGACCTGTCAGACGAGGAGCTGTTTGAGAGAAATGTAGTCGTGGACCTGAGCCGCATCGGTTCTGCCGAAACAAAAGCCCTTATTATGGGTATTCTCGTTATCCGGCTCCAGGAATACCGGCAGACGGTCCAGGCTTCGATCCATTCCGGCCTGCGCCATGTCACTGTTTTAGAAGAGGCGCACCATCTGCTGAAGCGTACTTCCACGGATCAGTCGATGGACAGCGCAAATCTGGCGGGCAAGTCGGTGGAGATGCTGACGAACGCGTTTGCGGAGATGCGGTCCGCAGGCGAAGGCTTTGTGATCGCAGACCAGTCGCCGGGGCTTATGGATATGTCCGTGATCCGGAATACAAACACAAAGATCGTGATGCGGCTTCCGGCTTTTGAGGATCGGGAACTGACGGGAAAGGCCATCGGCTTAAATGACATGCAGATCGCGGAGCTGTCGCGGCTTCCTACGGGAGTGGCGGCGGTCTACCAGAATGACTGGCTGAATGCCGTTTTATCTAAGATCCCGTATTATGAGACGGGAGAAGCGCGGTACGATTACACGCTGACGGATGAGGACGCCGCGTTCATGGACGGCGATGCGGAATCGCTTCTTGACGCGATCATGAGCAGGGACGGCATAGAGATCATGGTGGATCAGTTAAGGGGGGAGCGCATCGACGGCATCGCCCGCATGAATCTGCCGACCAGGGTGAAGCGCCAGTTGATCAATTATGTGGTAAATACGGGTGAAGCAAAGCTTTTCCGGCTGGGAAGAGTGGCGTTTGAGTTTTTCAATATGCAGGAAGCCGTGAAGAGCGCTGAGGCGTCGGATCTGGATGAATGGAAGGAGGAGGTGCTGGATGCCCTGGCGCCGTCGATCGCCGGTTATGACGCATGGGACCGGGAAACGCTCCTTCTCGTGCTGAGCAGTGAATATGCCAGACGATTCCGGGAATTTCAGCCGTTTTATGTCAGGCTGGTCCAGAAGCTGATCTAAGGAGGACAGATGTGATGAAAGACATTCAGAACCCCCAAATACAGGATGTATGCAGGGAGAGGGAGGAACTGAAAGAGATTTCCAGAAGGCTGAACCTGCCGGAAAGCATATCCCCCGCGGATATCCGGGAGGCAGATGACGCTCTTGAGAAACGGCTGGAATGCCGCAGGCCCATGGATAATATATCGGGGAGACTGGAAGGGCATTCTGCCGGGGAAATGAAGGAGTCTTACGATCTGAAACGGGATCTGGAGGCAGTCAACCCGAATTATGAGCTGGGAGCGCAGTGGCAGGAGAACTGCCAGCGCTGTGTGCCGGCATATGAGCTGCGCAGACGCGGATACGATGTGACAGCCCTGCCGAGGATATCAGGAGAAGAGACGGATGAGTCCAGCCTTCCCATGTCGCCGTTTCGCGTATGGAAAAATCCGGAGATTATAAGCTGCAGCGGCGACGGCCTTGAGGATATCAGGGAAAACATGGAAAAATGGGGCGACGGAGCCAGGGCGGAGATCAGCGTTGTATGGAATAAAACGAATTCCGGACATGTGTTTGTGGCGGAACAGGTGAACGGGGAGACGAGATTTTACGATCCGCAGAACGGTTCGGCAGACGTTTCTGATTACTTTAAAATGGTGGAACCCGGCTCCGTCCAACTGTGCAGGATCGACAACCTGGATGTGACGGACCGGATCAAAGAATGCTGTAAAGTGAGGTGCTGAGGATGACGATAGAAAAAGCGAGGGAGATCGCAAATGAATTCTTTGCCCGGAAGGACAATTCCAAAGTGGCCAGGATCCTGGACGCGCAGACCCACTGGATCTGCTACAGCGGCCCGGAGGATACGGTGGTATTTGGGAAAAACGGCGTTAAGATAGACAAGGAAACAGGGGAAGCGTCGGATTTTATTCTGCCGGACGCGGAAAACTTTAAGCTCCTTGCAAGAGTGAAGGATGAAAGAGAAGCATAAGGCGGAAAATGAAGTACAGGAAGCGTACGTCCAGGCGTTTATGCATCGGGTAAAAGAAGAGCGCAGACGAATAAGCAGATAACGGGATCACCCGAACAAAAAAAGGAGGTTGCAGACAGTGGAAGTGAAAAGTGTAAAAGAAACGGACAAGAAGGAGGTCGCCGGCCAGGAGACAGATAAGCTCCGGGAGATCTCCGATATGGCGAAGCAGGAACTGGGGGACCAGAAGGAACTGACGATGCAGGAGGCGGACGAGCTTCTGAAAAAGCGGCTGGAGGATGGAAAGCCGGAAGTATCCGAGGAGCTGAACCGGGGCGGCTCCCAGGTCACCTTCGGCAGACTGTATGGCTGCGAGAAGAAGTGCGCGGATGAAGAACACCCGACATCGTACCGGGGCCATTAAGGATTGAAAACGCAGGGGTACAGGAAGTACAGAAGGAACAGGGAATGGAAACGCAGCATAATTTAGGGAAGATCATACGCACTTCATCGGGAAAAGTGTTCGCGTACGACGGCAGGACGGCCAAAATCATCACAGTGAAGGACGCATGGATATCTCAGAAGGCGGTTTCGGAGGATGAGGAGATCCTGGAAGCGCTGCTGGAGGAGGGATATCTGACCAGCGGCAGCTTCCCGGGCGCCGTCTGGCACAGCGATTACGAAACATATAAAAGCAGGCTGGAAAGCTCGCTGTCCTGGCTGGTGCTGCAGACGACGCGCCAGTGCAACCTGGACTGCAGCTACTGTGTTTACTCCGGAAATTACAGGCATATGCTCCCCCATGCGAAGGAGCACATGACGGAGGAAACCATGATGCAGGGCATTGATTTTTACGCGCGGCACAGCCGGTCAGGCGAGCGCGCCAGGATCGCCTTTTACGGCGGCGAATCGCTCCTTCGTTTTGAACAGATAAAAAAAGCTGTGGCGTATGCAAAAAAGGTGATTTCCGGGAAAGAACTCCGCTTTGTGGTTTCTACCAACGGCGTTTTGCTCCGGGAAGATGTGGCGCGGTGGCTGGTGGAGTATCCGGAGGTCTCCGTGGCGGTGACAGTAAACGGCCCCGGCCACGATGTGTTCCGCAGGGACCGCTCCGGAAGAGGCAGCCTGGAACGCATTATGAAAAATCTGGAAAGGATAAGAAACGGTTTTCCTTCGGTATGGGAAAACCAGGTTTCCTTTCTTGCCAACGCCGCTTCGGAGGCAGAACTGGGATCGATCCTGCAGTTCTACCGGGAGAAGCTGGGCCGGCCGCCATCTGAGATCATACCGATCCAGTCTGATATGGGAAATGAAGCGATCCGGAAAACGTTAGAGGACAGCAGGAAATCTTCCGGACAGGGATCTGCCGGCGGGAAGGAGGCGCTCTGGCGGGCGTATGCCGAAGAGGAGGATCCGTATCCGGGCGCCGTATTTAAAGGCGGACTGAAGACGATCCATAACCGGGATATTTTTGAGCCGGGTGAACCGGCGTATGTCAGCAGCTGCCTGGCGCTGACATCGAAGCTTTTCGTCCGGACGGACGGGGAATTCAATATCTGTGAACGCATCAGCGATTCCCTTTCCCTGGGAAATCTGAGAGATGGATACCGCCGGGACAGGCTGGAGGCTCTCTATAGCGGGATGCGGGAACGCGTGGAAAAGCAATGCATGGACTGCTGGGCACAGCGGCTGTGTATGCTGTGCTATGAGGAAATGATCGATGAGAACGGGAATTTCAGAAGAGAGATCCGTTCAGAGTGGTGCGGCTATATGAAGGAATACATAGAAAATAACCTAATAAGGTACTGCGAGATCGCGGCGCGGGACACAGGACGGCTGAAAAGGCTGTGACCAGGAGGAAGGAAGCGGACAGGCAGGCTGCGGCCGGGCAGGAAATCTGTGACCGGGCGGAAGAAAACGGCCAGAAAGGCCGCAGCCGGGGAAAATACAAGCAGGGAGGAACTGAGAATGTCAATGTATGAACAGCAGCAGGGACTGGTGGAGCAGGTGCTCGCCAATATGCAGGTGTGCCAGGATATGCTTGGCGCCAGAGACGAATCGAAGAAAGAAAAATACGGTTTTGTCCCGGGTCTGGATGAAACGGGAAGGGCCGGGGAACTGGGCGGGAAAATGGACGGATTAAGAAAGGGTATTTTCCAGGTGATGTTTACGGGATGCTTCAGCGCAGGAAAATCCACTCTTTTGAACGCGCTGATGAGATCGGATCTTCTTCAGACAGGGAACCTGCCGGAAACCGCTGTGATCACGAAGATCATTTTTAATACGGGAGAAGAAAAGGCTGTTATTTTCAGGCGGGATCAGACGGACGGCAACGGGCAGCCGGTGACTGAGGTCATGGAAGATTTAAAGGAATTTTTCAGACAGTATCGGGTCGATCCGGAGGATAAGGCGAAGTTCCTGCGGCTGGTGGATCATGTTGAAATCTACCAGAAAAAAGACGGCCCGGCGGGCAGCATGGTCCAATTGGTCGATTCGCCTGGCACCCGGGCTTCCGCTGAGGATGAGGAGGTATCCCTCGAATTTATCAAGCGGGCGGACGCAGTCGTATTTTTAATTTCTGCCCTGCAGGCATTGGATAAAGAGGACAAGGATTATATCAAAAAAAATTTTTCAAACCGCCAGATGAAAAATGTGTTTTTTGTGGTGAATAAAATAAACCAGCTTAATTCACCGGAAGAATTGACGCGGCTGGAGGCGTATGTCCGCAGCGAGCTGCACGATGTTTTTGTGGATCAGGACGGCGTATTTGACGAGGAGCTGTATGCTGGCCGCGTGTTTTATCTGAATGCCTTCGGAGCCATGAACACACGCATGGGAAGGGAAACGCCGGTCACACTTTTTTATAAGGTAATGATCCCGGACGACGCTACCGGCGTTCCGGAATTTGAGGCCGCGCTGGGAGGGTTCCTCACCTCCGGCGACAAGGACAAGGCCGCGTTGGAGGCGTACCGCCCGCAGATGGCCAATATGTATGTGGCGGCGGAGAGGGCGGCGGAGAGCCAGTTGGATCTTTTAAGGCAGGGAGAGGAAAGCGCGAAACAGAAAATAGATGCGTACCAGAAGGACAAGGAGCGGATCAGCCGGGAGATCGAGGATATTAAGGACGACATCGACAGCGCCACAAAATTCATTCTGAGCGACGCCAAAGACGCGTACGACGAGTTTTTGGAGGCGGTCGATACGCAATGGGAAGGGTATTTTTCCGAGAAGTCGTCCAAAATGGGGATTCATTATTGGAAGCTGCTGAATGCGCAGGCAAAGAAATGGTTGGTATTCTGGAGGGAAAACGAAGAGAAGGAAAAGGATTTTCAGAAGATGACGGAGGAGGCGACCCGTGAATTTTCCGAGGGAATCAAGGCTTTTATCGAAGAAAAGCAGACAGAAATGTCAGACAGCTTCGAAGAGAAAATCCGGAAACGCGTTGAGGATCTTGCCGAAAAGCTGGAGCGTCATCAGCAAAGCCTGGAAAAGATGAGCGTTCCGATAGACGTAGACGAAATTCTGCGCGGGATCGCGCAGGAGCAGGATGTCGAGGTGAAGCCGGCCGGCGAGAACAAGGCGAATCTGGCGCAGGCTTTCATTGCTATTTTGTTTGCTGATCCGGAGCTGGTGACGACTGCGGCCGGCGGCGATAAGAATATGATAGATTTTATTATTGACGTGGTCAAGACAAACGTTATCGATGTGATCGTCATGAGTGTGCTGGGACTGTTCTTCGGAAATATTTTCGCACTGGTCGGATTCGTGATCGTAAAGCTGCTCAAAAATAGTAACCGCAGTGAAAATATGACGGAGAAGATCATCGCCGAAACAAAAGAAACGCTTCTGAACGGATATACGGATAAGGACGGCAATTCCGTTCCGGGACTTCAAGGGGAAGGGAGGACCAGATACATTAACAAAACGAACGCAGTGGTGGGCGGCGCGATGCTTCGGTCCGGCAGGAAGCTTACCGACAGTATCCAGGGCGAGCTGGATACCTACGAGAGAGAGATGGAAAACGCCGTAAACCTGCTTCAGCAAAATAAGGATATCCTGACGACGGAAGAGCAGCGTATCGGACAGATCCTGGACAAAATGGCATCGTCGATCAGTGAGATAAGCCGGATCACCAGCGGCATATCATTGACGAAAGAAGATATCCTGCGTCTGGCTGCGGAGAGAACGGAAAAGGAAAACAGGGATGAAGGATGATTTTTATGGTATGGCGCCGGAGGACGTTCTTTCGGTAAAAAGGCGGGATGAAATCCGGTCAGAGCTTTCCGGTTTTCGGGAAAACCAGGAATTTGTGATCGCTTTTTGCGGCATTTTCTCATCCGGGAAGTCGAGCCTGATCAATGCGATCCTGCAGGATAAATTCAAATTGCCCGTAGGGATCGAACCGGTGACCGGATGTCTTACGAGGATCCGGTATGGAACGTGCTTCCGGGCATATTGTATGCAGGAAGAAACGCCGGTTTTTCTGACGGAGGCAGAGGCGCTGGAGATCATAAAAGGAAAAAGGCGGCTCCCCGTCCCCGGCGCGGAACTCATCCTCGAGCTGCCATCGGAATTATTGAAGCAGGGCGTCGTGATACTGGACACCCCGGGCTACTGTGAGGAGGAGACGGAGGACAGAGCCACGCATGACGCCGTCTCGGAGGCAGATCTGGCGGTGTTCTGCACATGTGCGGCGGTCTTCGGAAAAGCATACGAGCAGGCGTGCATGGAAAGGCTGGCGGACACTCCCGGCAATTTCTGCGTCGTTGTAAACCGCATGGATTCCATCCATTCCCAGGAGGATTTTGATAAATTAAAAGCTTACGTGAAGAACACAGTGAAGAACCGCGGAAAAACGGTTCTCGGAAGGATATGGGACAAAACCATTTTTTATACGGTTGCATCAGGGCCGTATACGCATCTGGACATGCTGGATCAGTATCTGTTTGGGCTGTGTACGCAGCAGGATGAGAAGGAACTGCTGAAAAAATCCGCGTTTCAGAGAAGGACGTCCCGCAGGCTGGAAAACATGACGGCAGAAATCGAAAAAAGGGTTGCATCCGGCAGGAAACTGAGGGCGAAAAGCGAGGCGGCGTCTGCGGAAAAATATGAAAAAGAACTGGAGCTGTACCGCCGGAAATGCAGGCAGATCGACAGTGAGATCAGCGATATGCGTCTGGAATGGAAGACCCATCTGGATCAGACGTCTGCTTCCATCAGGGGAAAATTGCTGGAAATAGAAAAAACCGGAGAGTGGCGCACATTTCAGGCGGATGCCGCAAAGGAGATCCGGGCGGGATTTCTGGCATCCGCGGAATATTTCTGGAGCTGGCACGCGAAATTCCGGCCCGGCAGCCAGCAAAGCTGGGAACGTTTTCCAATTGAATTTATGGATTGCGTGAATGCGTACCGGGTACCACGCCCCACAGGAGAACGGGTCAGGACCCGGGGGATCGCCGGACGGGCTATGGTGACGGCAGTCCATTTCGTTTTTGGCAGCCGGGAGCTGGACGACGGCTATGAGATGGTATACAGAGGATACGCCGGTGCGGCCTATACCCATATGGAAAAAAGCCTGATCCCGAAACTGCAGAAAATAATGGAGCAGTTCCTGGACGGGGTGGCCGCGGCATCCAGACCCGGGGAACCCGAAAAGGAAACAGACGAGACAGACCGGATATCCGCCTGCCTGAGGCAGTGGGAGCAATT